>NZ_JBSFSO010000005.1:0-24173 GCF_053589795.1 Micromonospora sp. NPDC003241
TGTGCGGCTTGTTGGGCGCCGACGACGGTTGACAGGTCGGTGCCGACTCCGGACAGGGTAAAACCGTCCGGGACCGGCTCGCCGTCAATCGGCTCGATTTCAGGGGTAATGGCCGCGTTCATGCCGGACATGCCGGCTTCCGAGGCGTCGGTGATGTCCCAGCGGGCGGTCCTGCCATCGTCGGTGACCGCGAGTAGCCGCAGTTGTCTGTCAACCTCACTGAACGACAGGGCCGCCACGTCGTAGGGAACGTGTGAGGCGTTGTCCACCTGCCGGACCCGTAGCCCGGTCTCGGTCTCGGTGAATTCCCACAATCTCAGCGTGTCGTGAAGTCGGTCGGCGGTCTGGTCGGTGTAGCCGACGGCGAGGAGAAGACCGCCACCCGGTAGTTTCCCGAAATCTACCGCCGCCACGATCCCGACGCCGACGGTGGTTAACGGGTCTCCAATTTCGGTGACCTGAGCCGTGGTGATTCTCCAGACCCGCACCTCGCCGCCGGCCTGGTTGCCGGCGGCGAGAATAAGGTCGCCACCCGGTAGCTGCCCGACGGTCACCGCCGTCACCGTGTTGTTGCCGCTGATCAACCGGTCTCCCAGCCGTCGTCCCGTCGGCCCGGTGGTGGTCTCGGTGATTTCCCACAACTGGACCGCCCCGACGGCATCGCCGATGGCGAGGACTAGGTCGCCATTCGGTAGTTGCCCGAAGTCCATCGCCGTCACGGGGCCGGTCTCGTTGAGCACTCGGCCTGCCGACTGTGCCGACGTCCCATTGGGGGTGTCGGTGATTTTCCACAACCGCACCGCTGTGTCGTAGGCGTTGCCGGCTGCGAGGAGAAGGGTCCCGTTCCGCAGCTGCCCGAATTCCACCGCCAACACGTTCTCGGTGTAGATCATGGGCAACAGGGCTCGCAACTCGTTGACCCCAGCCGCGGTGACTTCCCACAACCGCAACCTGTGGTCGGGCCCGGCGGATGCGATCAGATCGCGTTCATCCAGCTGCCAGGCAGCAGCGCGCAGAATAGGAGGGCCATCTCTGTCCGTGAGCACCTGGTTGAGCGGACCGGTGGGCCGAAGCGCCCAATTTGGTAGGTCCACGGTTGGGCCGGATGCGAGCGCGAGGCCGGCATCGGTTTCGATCTGCCACGAGTCCTGCGGGTAGTCGGTGAAGTGCCGCGCCGCGCCGGCCAGCGTCGCTACCGCTTCGATTATCGCTTGGTACTGCTCGGCGCCATCCCCGTTGGTGTCGAACGTTGGTACCAGTGCCAGGCCTGGCTCCGGCCGATGGAGCCGCAGCGAAGAAGGAGAAGGAGTCAGAGCCCGCCGGAACTGTTCCACCTCGTTGGACGGGTGGGTACTGAGATCCAGAAGCGGTTCCACCCGGTTGTGTCGCGTCCACCAGGTCTCCGGCTCGGTCACCAGTTGATTCGGGTCCACCGCACTGCCGTCAGGATTTTCGAACTGCTGGTTGATCCTTTCCCAGTCGAGGGTCGGCATCGGTCCCTGCGGAGAATCCATGACGACGCTGACGGCTTCAGTCGGCGATTCTTCGGCCCCGCCCACGTGGAGGCTGTAGTCGGCCAGCACAAGCGCCCGCAGGAACCGTTCGACAGCGGCAGGCGGTGGTGTCGGCGAACCCCACACCTGCCGCGTCGCGAGGCTGCTCAACCGCGTTCGTAGATCGTCGTTCAGCGCCGAGTACAGAATGTGCATCGCACGGGTCAACGCCACGGCGTCCGGTTGCTGAGCCCAGTACGCCAGGAGCCGGCCTCGAACAGTGGCCCATCCACCCCATTCGGCCAGCCGCCAGCCGAGTGATGTCACCGCCTCCGCCAGTCTGGCCTCACTGGGGCTCAGGTCTGCTGCCAGGTTCTGTAGCCGCTGCGCCAGCGGACCCGGATGCGCTGGTGTGCCGAACTCGGTCACGACCCGCTCGACAGGGCCATAAACCTGCCGCCACATCCGCAGCTGGTCATGATTGCCGGATTGCATCCCCGAGATGGCTGGCGGGGTGAACTGGTCGATCTGCTCCGCCGTCACCGCCACTGGGTCTTGCAGGTAGTCGTCGAGCGCGGTAGCCGCCTGCCGCACCGCCTGCATTAGAGTTCCCAGCCAGGCGACCGCGCCCGCGGGCACGGGTGGTTCCATCCCGACGAACGTACGAGCATTTCGCAGCAGGTCAACGAAGCGCACAGCCGACTCGTACCGCTCTCGCAGCCGATCGAACAGCGGGTACCCGGAAAACTCGGCAGGATCCGTCGCCAGCCGTTCGTCGTGCCGAGTCCGGCTACCAGCTATCGCTCCATCCACCGCCGCCTGCCAACGGCTCTCAAGGCCGCGCAAAACTACGGCAGGCGCGGGACTGCTCGGCGTCAACCCGAAACGACTACGGACCGGCGAGAACCTGCCAGGACTAGCATCGTCCTCCTGCAACACCAGAAGCGGGCCAACCGCCCCGAACACCGCACCATATTTTGCAGATCCCGACCGACCCGACTGGGTCTGGACCTGGACACCGAAACGTGCGGCGAAGACCTCAACAAGGCCGCGATGACTTTCGAGGTCGTTGTGGTTATTCAAGGCCTGCATCGCCGTCCGCAGATTCGCAGCAGTCCAACCAGCGAACAACCCCGGATACGCCTCCTGGTCAAGCAGCCACACCAACGACTCCATCAACGAATCAGGCCGCTCCGCGTAGCCCGCAAGCACCTCCTGCACAGCCAGTTGGTGAACATCTCCCCTCTGGTGGACCACGAGGAGCCGCGGCCGCCCGTCGATCTCACTGAACGCTACCTCCCGCACCGTGTCGACGTTGTCGCGCGGCCCGTTGAACACCTGTCGAAAGCGTGTTCCGGCAGAGGTCCGGGCAATCTCCCACACCACCAAGGTCTGATCGTCGCTGTGGCTTGTGGGGAGCTCGACGTTGATTGTGGCGAGGTGCAGAGCGCCACCTGGCAGTTGCCAGAAAGCCATTTCCGTTGTCATTGGGGTGTGGTCGGTCAGTAGGTCTCCCACTGGCTGTGCCGTCGACCCATTGGCGGTCTCGGTGATTTCCCACAACCGCGTCGGCGCGCTAGGGTGGCCGGTGGCGAGGAGAATACTGCCCCCCGGCACCTGTCGGAGAGCCATTGCAACCACTACCTGGTTGACGCTGATCAGTGGGCCGACCACCGGCTGTGCCATCGGCCCACCGGCGGTCTCGGTGATTTCCCACAGCCGCACCGTTCCGTGCTGGTCGACCAATTCGTCGTTGAGCTCCGTACCCCTACCGAAAGCGATGGCGAGGGCCAGGTTGCCACCCGGCAGCTGCCCGAAGGTCATCGCTGTGATGCGTCCGTCGTCGCGGAGAATTGGTTCACCCACCGGCCGTGCCGTCGGCCCATCGGGGGTCTCGGCAATTTCCAACAACCGCACCGCGCCTGGCTTGGTGGAGTCGTAGGTCTCGGCGATGGCGAGTAGAAGGTTGCCATCCGGCAACTGTCCCAACTTTACCGTGTATCCGCCGCTGGTCGGCAGCTCCAGCGCCGAGGTGAACCCAGCCGTGGTGATCTCCCCAAGCACCACCACCTCGCCGTCGTCGACAAGGAGTGCGACCAGGTCGCGTGCACCTAGCCGCTCGACAGCGGCATCCTCGATCCGAGAGGCGAAATCGACGACCGGGCCGGTGTCGGCAAGCGTCAATGTGGCCTGGCTGGCCGAGGACGGGTCCTGCGTCGACATGCCCAGAGCAGCATCGGGATCAGCCGGCAGCCTGGCGTCGCGTGAGGGGGGGCCGGCGTGGCCCGTGCCGCCTCGTAGTCGGGGCATCCACTGGCCGTTGGTCAGGCGGTAGTCAGCGCCGGTCGGCTCGCCCGTCTCCGGGTGCACACTGTGCACTCCCTGCTCGTCGACGAGCACCGGAATTCGCAATCTTTCTTTTTTGCCCTGCACCGTCTGCTGGACGCTGATGTGGCCGGTGAAGCTTGTCTGTGCCGGTATGGCCCGGTTCGTGTCCCCGGAGGGCTGCCCGACCGCCGGTGCCGGCGCAGGCACCGCCTGACCGGGATCCCGGTCCCGGAGCGTGTCCACTGCGGTTGGCCGGCCGTCCCTGTCGACAAGCAGCACTGTTGTGGAGCCCTTGCGCAGCGCGGCCATCTGCCAGTCGTCGGCCAGGACGGTGACGATCCGAGGGCCGTTCTTGCCCGGGGCCGCCCCGATCCACCAGAGGTGCCCACCTTCCGACATCAGCCACGCGGCCGTGGGGGCCCCGGCCTGCGCGTCGAACAGCACAAGCGCCGCCGAACCCGACGCGCCGCGCAGTGCGTCGACCAGTGCGTCGGCGTCCACCGGCTGCCTGATCCCACCGACAAGCGCGGGTAGGTCCGCGACAGCAACCGGCAACAGCTTCCGGACCAGCCCCGTCGCCTCCGTCTCAGTGCCGAAACGGGCCAGGTACACGGCGGCGGCCAAAGTCCCGGGTGGGATCAATGCGCGCCCGTCCTCGGGTAGGTCGCCGAGCAGACCCGCGACACGCAGCCGGCCCGGCGCGTCTCCGCGCACCACCCGCTCGTACGCGGCTCGTAACGCCAGCCGCCCGGCCACCTGCGACTGCGGCAGCACCCGCACCCATGCGGCGTCCTCCCACGAGGTCTCCCGCCCTCGTGGGTCGACCGGTACGAGTCGGTCCGGCTGCTCCGAACGGGCCTCGCCCACCGGCACTTGTAGCTGCATCCGATACCGATCGGCGAGGTCACCGAGCGCCTCGGCATGGTCCGGAAGGGGACGCGAACGGCGAACCGTTGACGGCGCCAGGATCAACCCGTCGGCGAAGGGCTGCCCGTGCAGGTAGTCCAGCCCGACCGCCGACTGCGGCGTCTCCTCGATCAGATGAATCAGCGTCCCCTCGACCAGGGACGGCGAGGCGATCCAATTCGCCAACGCGGTCAAATGGCTCTCCTGGGTCCGCGCACCAGTCAGCACGAACCCGCCAGGAACGGCCATGATTTCTTTACAAACGTTCCTGCCGAGCATCCGACACCTCGCCTCGTCGTCGACACCAACAGGCCCAGCGCCAACGCCACACGCCCCGGCCGCCGTCCACGATTGCAGCCGGCACCAAGACAGTGAAAGTCCCTATTCAGGGTGGTCCTCGGGGCCGGCGGGAGTGTCATGTCAACCAGGCCGCAGACCGAGGCCACGCCCTCGACGCCCTGCAACTGTCTGCTGCGGCGCAAGAAGCCGCCGCGAACACACCACCGGCTGTCCGCGCGTTGGTCGCCGCCCGCAGCAGTCTCACCCATACCGCCGCTGGCGACGTCACCAACTACGCGCAAATGCGCAACAGCGCCCTCGAACTTCTCGACACCACGCCCGACACGCCGCTTCCCCGATGGGCCTCAGGCTCCGCTCCAGGGCCAGGAAGCAGCGGGCGGGCCTCCGGGCCGCTGCCTAGCAGCTCGCCAACTTCTCGATCAGCAGGTTCAGCAGCCTCTCGTGCTCGGGTGCCGGCACTCCGTTGCGGTCGGGGTGGCCGGGAATGCCGAACTCGCGCACCTGAGCGCGCAATTCGTCCATCCGGAGCACCCAGAACGACTTGTCGAGCGGATCGAGCACGCATGCGTCCACCGCATCGATGCCTGGCCAGCTTCCGGTCGGCCCGGGCGTTCGTGCCCGGGTCACCGACATCCTGAGTACGTGGTGGACGGCAGCGAAGGCCAACGCGTTGCCCTGCCCGTAGTCGAGACCGACGCGCCGGCCCTGAGTCGAGCCTTCCCCGCGTTCCACGACGCCCCACGCCAGCATCACTGCCAGCTCTCGGAACGCCTCCCGTTCGTACATCATCTGGAGGAGCTGGTCGTTCCACGGTTTCCGGGCCTGCCGATCGGTCCTCACCTGAAGGTAGTCGAACGCGAACGCCGTCGGCACGGGACCGGCCGGCACGAGCCACGGCTGCGTGCCGTCGGGACCCGCCGCCGCAGGTAGGTGCGGCGCGTCGGTCGGCTCGGCGACGCTCCCGGCGAGATGTACGAGGTCGAGGATCGCGCGGTAGGGAGCCGCCATGCGGTTCTCCGGATCGTGGAGACTGATTGCGTGCATCGCCTCGATGCTCTCTCGCTGGGAGAGGTCGGCGATGTGCTGGCGGAGGTAGTGCTGGGCATCGGACCAGTCCGCCTGACCGAGCCATCCGGCCAGCACCCTCGGCACGGCGTGCAGCGGGTCGACCAGCACCGACATGTCGGTCGTGCTGACGATCCCGGCGATGCCGCGGATCGACCACAACTCGTCTGCGAACCGTTGTGCGGTGGGGCGGGAGATACCGTTGCCCGTGCGTGGGGAGAGGGTCAGCGACAGTTTCGCGTCCGCCGGTACACCAGCAGCGGTGAGTTCGTCGTTGAACCTGCCCGGCCCGTATCGACGGGCGCCGGCGACAAGTTCTGCCGTGGCGGGGTCCAGAGTCGCGAAGGCCGATACGTAGCGCTGGTAGCGGGGCAGGCTGTTGATCGCGGGGAGGCGAGCCATGTCGTTGTCGGCGGGTGGCAGGTACACCCCGGACCGGACCGGCAGCAGCAGTGGCTGCTGGGCCTGACCAGTCCCGACATGTCCCGTATCGCCGTCGTCGATCGGTTGCCGGTCGTTCGTTGCTGCGGTTGTGTCGGGTGCCTGCACCGCCACCGGTGCCTCGGTCAACTCAGCGGGTTTGCCGGTCAGCGTCTCAGCTCGGGGTGACAGGTTGATGTCGGTCAGCAGCCCGGCGATGCCTGCCTCGGTGAGCTTGTCGAGCGCCCAGCGCAGCAATTTGGTGCGTGCAAGTCGCGCTCCGTTCGGCGTCGCATCGTTCGGCTGGATGCCCTGCTGTTCAGCAAGGCGATCGAGCTGGCCGATCAGGACCTGGATGTCGCTTTCGGCAGGATCGGTGCCGGCGAGGTCCAGCAACATGTCAACCACGTGGCTGACAGTCAGAGTCTCCTCAGCGGATTCGGGATCGGCGTCGACCGGCACATCAATCTCGGTGGCTGGGTTGCCGCCTCGGAAGGCTTGCCGGTGAAGCCGCGTGGCCTGGTCATCGATGGCGTTGATGACACTCTTGTTGGGGCGTGGCGGCCCCTGCATCGAGCCCGACCGTCCGAGCGTATGGACGAACCCCTGGTGAGCGAGGTCGGCATCGACGGTGATGGCCAAGGCGAGCCGCTCGCCCAACTGCTGCACTGTCCATGGTGTTGGCTGATCTGGTGCACCGATGACGATCCGGGCCGCACCGGAATAGGCCAGCTCCTCTGGGTAGCCGGTCGGTCGAATCCATAGGCGGTTCTCGACCAGGACGAGGTCCCAGCCCGTCAGCAACTCGTACCTGCCGGCTCCGAGGTGGAGCAGATCAAGACCGGCGATCTTGACGGTGTGCGGCTGTGGTGAAGGATGCACGGTGAAGTACGTCGCGAACGGGCCGAAGGTCGGTGTGTGTGAGCGTGAGTAGGCATTGAAGTGATCGAAGAGATTGCCGGGAACGACCTGCTCCGAGGCCAGCACCAGTGTTCGGTCGTCGCCGACCAGCCGGGCAAGCTCCATGGCCTGCGGTGCGCTCACCGGCCCGGACGTCACCAGCTCTACGAGCGCCGTGCTGGGCAGGCCACCACGGACCTGGGTCAACACATGAGGCGCCGTGGCGGCGTCGCCGACCTCCACCACGACAAGGCGGTGAGTCGCTGCCGACAACCGGGCCGGCGGTTCCGTCCGAGAACCTGCCGGGCGCAGGAAAGTCCCGGCTGGCCCCAGGTCGACCGACTCAAATCCGCCGATCTGTGGCATCTGCGTATGCGGTGCCGTCCGCCAGTCTCGCGTCGAACCGGCCTTCAGAAGCTGTTGCTGAAGATCGAACTGCGTCTGGGCTACCGAATCATAATGCGCGTCTCTGGTCAGTGCGTTGGCGTACTCCCACCGCGCGGCACGTCGACCCTGCGCGAACCGGTGTCGTAGCCGGGGCAATGCCTCGATAGGCCCGATGGTGGAAAGCCGGCGCTCTGCTTCCGAGAGCAGATCTCGCGCACGCTTGACCACGTCCCTCTGTAGCCGCGCGTTGGCGTAGTAGCGGGGCCACTCCTCATGCCGATCGTCGCCCGGATCGCGGGTGTTCCACATGTGATTGAGGGCGTCTTGATTCGGTGTATGGCGGGACATCTGAGGTTTACGATCTTCTGCTTGGGCCTGCATCGTGACTACCTCAGCCACGAGCAGTTGCTGCATCAGTTCGACGAGAGTCTCGTCGACCGATGCCACCGTGAGGTCCATCCGCCATGGCCCTGGGTCGAAGACGGCCTGGGCGTGGGCTCTGTCAACGTCGACGAACGTCGTCATCGGCGGCAGGTCGATCCACCGGGCAAGTAGACCCACCAGCTGGAACCACGTCATCCGCTGCTCGTTCCAGCCTAGGCTACCGTCGAGGAGCTGGTACCGCTCGCGTACCCATTCCCGGGCGAAGTTCCATAGGTGTGGATCCAGCGCATCGGCGAGCCGCCGGGTCGATGAGGGGGCCGGCTCCACTCCGACAGGGGACAGGTACGGCTGGTACCTGTCGAACGGCCCGTCTCGGTGTTGATCGACGCGGGACAGGTGCAGCACTCGACGGGGGCCCGGGTACGTCTGCACTGGCGGGCTCCGGTCGCTGTGGACGACGATGTTGACGTTCAGCGCCCTGGCGATGGTCGCCGGAAGATGTCGGCCCAGCGCCGTCGCGTGCAGGTCGACTTGTACCAGGCCCTCCTGCAGATGCCGCGTGCTGGTCGCGGTGGCTTCGATGATGAGGTGCACCAACCTCACACGAAGCGGATCAGAATTGGTCAGTGCCCGCATGAGCTGTGCTCTGAAGGCGGGAGTCGTCTGTTCCACCCGTCGGGTGAACTCCGCCCGCCACTGGCTGCGCCGGTGCTCCCGGACTCGCGCGCCGCTCGCGGCCCGTACCGCCTCCCGGATCGTGTGGTCGTCCGCATCGGGCAGCCGACGCCGCACTGCGGCTAACGCTTCGGCCCGCCACCGACCGATCTGCTCCGGCGTCGGCTCCGGGGCGCGGTAACCGGCGAGGAGTACGGCCAGCGTGCTGAAGGGCAACTCCTCGGCCAGCAGGGCGCCGCGCCCACCGGCCACGTCCGCGAACCGCGCTGGCTCGGCCGTCAGCAGCCCTGCCACGAAGTCCCGCAGATGGCTGGGTGTGTGGATCTCGGGAGGGAGTGGGACGCCCTGCCCCGCCGCGGCATCGAGGATCGCCCCCAGCAAACCCCGGTGGGCCCACTGCCTCTCCCCGGCCGAGGTAAGCGCGGCAGGATGAGGTGCGGGCGTCGCCGCGTGCAGCCGGGCCGCGATCTCGCGACGCAGCAGATCGACCTGGCTCTCGCCCGCCACATTCATTCTGGGTCTTGTCCTCGACGCCAGCCAGGACGCGACCGAACCCAGAATGGCCACGTCCTCGACGGTGGCACCACTGGTGGGAATGGTGTCCAGGAGGCTCCGGGCCTCCGACGCGAGGCTCGGTATCGGGCCGGGCGGCGATCCGCCTCCGGCCAGCTCGCCCAGCCCGACCTGCTCACGCTGGAACCGTTCGTGCCAGGCGCCGACCGTCGCGCCGCTGCGCCCCAGTTCCTCCCAGAGCCCCGCCACGCTTGCCTCTCGCAGGGTCAACTCGGTATCCGCATCGGTGACCGGTGGTGCCGAGCGCAGGTACGCGTCGGCCCGCCGCTGGACGCCCTGCAGGTAGTCCAGCGGAAGGCGGAGGGACTCGAGGTTGGTGACGGCGTCGCGAACTGCCATCTCCGGGGCCGTCCCGGCGACTGCGGCGACGAACGCGGCGGGATGCTCCGACGTGGTGACGACCGGCCACACCGGACCATCGCCCATGCCCCGCACTGATCTGGAGTGGGGTTCCAGCGGTGGATACCACGAGTTCAGGTGGAACAGCGCGGCGACCTGCGCGCGTCCTGCCTGGTCCAACCTCAGGGCTGCCAACAATGCCACCAGCTGCGGTCCTCCCGACGGGTCGAGGAACCACCCCCGCACCTGCTGTGGTTCTGACCTGGTCGTGGCGAAGTTCGTGCCGACCGGATCCGCAGCGGAGCCGGGCAGGACCGAGGCCACCAAGCCAGGGCGTGCCGTGGCCGCCAGGAGCGCCCACACCACGAGCACTGGGCCCTGCAACCCACCCAGCCCGGTCACCGGGATGCCGGGATAGGTGAGGCCGACCTCGACTGCATGGGGTCTCGCTCCGGGCGCGCCCACCTCCGGCGGAGCAGCGGGGTTCAGCCAAGGCAGTTCCGGTGAACCGAACAACCGGGTCAGCGCGTCCTCGTGGGCGCGAACGAGGCGTTCCAGCGCCGCCTGACGGTCGACCGACTGCCCGGTCCCCGCCGCCGGCAGCGGTGCGTAGTCGGCCGTGATCACCATCCTCTGGACGAGTACCCCGTACCGCCGCATGGCCTCGACCACGACTCCGAGCGCTCGCCACACCGGTGCGCTGTCCACGAGTTCCGTAGCGTGGATGACGAACATGTCTGCTTCTTCCGGGTCCGGCTCGATCCTCAGCCGCGACCTGCGGCGACCCGGAGACGCCGTGGACTGTGCTGCGTTCAGCACAGACTGTGCGCCGGCCAGCGCGTCGGCGAACGGGTCTTGACGGTCCTCGGGAGCCACCCACGTCCACGGCTCACCCGGCACGTCGTCGCTCCACGAGCCGTCGATGGTGAGAGCGAACGTCCGCCCTGATCCGGCATCGCCCAGGCCCCCCAGTGCGTTCGCCAGAAAGTACGGCACGGGTGGTCGGCCGGCGTCGATCCGATGCCGGAGCCAGTTCACTGTCTCCGACGGTTCGGGCCACCTCCCGTGTCTGTCCGAGGCGTTCGCCTCGAACGTCGCCGGCAGAGTATCGCGCCGCACCCGGGGCCGACCCATGTGTGCATCGACGGTGGTCGAGTCGAGGACCAGCGTGTCCCACTCGTTCCGGTGCAGGAGATCCCGCAGGGCTGCGGTGTCGGGCACCTGCGACACTGCGTGGTACGCCGCCCGTACCGCCTCGTCCGGCAACCTCAGCTGCCCGCTGGTCAGTTGACGGAGCACATCCGAAACGGGCTGATTTCCCGGCAACCGACCGGGGACGAACACCTGGTCGCCACCGGCCGCCCGCAACACCGCAGCTCGGTAGGACATCCCCAGGGCCGGATCGGTCAACCGGACTGTGGCCGTGGCCGCGTCCAGTCCCGCCGTCGACTGACCGGCGGCCAGGATCTCGGCCAGAAGATCGGCCTCCGGCACCTCGTGTGCCGGTGGCAGCACCGCCGGGATTGTCGGGTCGTCCCGGACCGGACCCAAGCCCTGCGCCATCGGGTGATCTGAGGGAACCCGCAACGGACGGAAGATGGTCACCATCGCGGCGGCCTGGGCGCGGGTCGACTCGTCGGCGAGCAGTCCCACCAGCCGCCACCCGTCGAGTCCCAGTTCGAAGGCGTCGTCCGCGTGGTCGCCGGGCGGCCGGAACGGCCAGTCCCACCACTGCGGATCGGGGAACGGTCGGCGGGCGAGTTCCACCATCTCTGCGATGATCCGGAGCCCGGCCTGGGGTATGCCGGGCCACAGGAGTTCCTTCCGGGCATCCAGTCGAAGCCTGACGGCGTCGGTGGATTTCCAGGCCACTTCGACGGACAGGCCACTGGCCTCGCGGTGGGCTCGGAGGAACCCGGCGAAGCTCGAATAGCCGTACTGTGGCGGTGGGTTTCTTCTGCTCGCGAGGCCGATCTGGTCCAACGCGTTGAGATGTGCGTAGTAGAGGTGGGCCAGGCGGAGGTAGGCGGCGGCGTCCGCGCCGTACCCCGTCCTGACCTCGACCGTCGCCTCGTTGACCGTGAACTTCAGGTCTCTGAGTGTGTCGAGCACGTCCGCGAGACCGGCCCAACCGCCCCACCCCGAGCCGAACGTGAACTGCAACGAGTACCGGCCGTCCGTGGGACGCCCCACACTCACACCGGCTACGTCCGACAGGTTGGCGAAGGCACTCTTCGCCTGCGGTGAAGCGCCGTTGAGAGACGACAGGAGGCTGATCGACATGCCGTCCGGCACGGGTGCGTCCCGGAGCAGCGGGCTCAACCATTCGTGCGGTGCGGAGTTGGGTCCCGCAGCCGCGCCCATCGCCCGGATCAGACCGGCGACATTCTGCGGGGCGTCCTGCCGACCGGCGTGGGCGGTGATCCGGCGGAACACCTCGGCGCGCTGATACGGCGCGGCGTACCGCAGGGCTGCGGCGCTGACCTCGGCGACGTCGCCTCGGGTGAGGGTCGCCGAGCCGTCGTGGTTCCACACCGGCCACAGGTCTGACGTGTCGAGGCCGTACCTCTCCTCGTCCAACCGCTGCCGCCTCTGATAGGCCTCGATGACCCGGCTCGGCCCGGCCGGGCCGCCGCCACCGGCCCCCTTCGGCGGCCGACTCAGATTGGCGTACACCGCGAGCGACTCCGCCGGGACATCTGCCCTTGCGGCGACTTCCAACAGACCGCGGAGACCGAGCCAGCTACCGTCTCCGTTGAGTTGGTGGACAAGCTTCGGTGGAACGCTGCCCTGCTCGAGCACAATGTTGTACAGGTGGTCGGTGTACGTGCCGGTCAACTGCCGCGCCGGCCAGTCGGGGCGACTTCGGATCGAGTCGGCGACCGTGCCCACCGCGGCGAACCTCATCGCACCGGCTTCGTCGGCGTCGTTGAGCCGTTCGAGGTCGTCCTGTGGGTCGATGACTGCTGGATCGACACCCAGGACGGAGGCCAGCGCGAACAGTTTGTCCGACGGGACGCCCAGCCGTGACGCATGCTCTTCGATGTCGGGCACCTGCCCGATCCGGACGCTGAAACCGGTGACCCACCAGATGCTGACCCGTAGCGCTGCGGACAGTTCGTAGCGCCGGTGCAGGTCGAGGCCGAGCTGATCAGCCATCTCCGACAGGGTCGTCAAGTACTGCGCACGGTGGTGATCGGTCAGGTCGTCCCACAGATGCTCGACGAGCCCCTCAATCGGCTCGACATGCGACACGCTGGACGTCTCGTCATCCGACTCGTCCGCCATCTCGACATCCGAATCGCCGGCGGTGCCGACATCGGAGTCGGTGTCCATCGCCGATCCTGGTGCGCCGGTGTTCGTTGCGGAGGGCAGACCCAGCACACTGGTCAGCCACCACCCGAGATCGACCTGATCACCCGTCCAGTCGGTCGGAGCCAGCCTCCAGTCGGTGAGGAACGCCAGCGGCACCCGCGCGGCCCAGAACATGTCCGTCTCACCGAAGCTGTCGGTCTTGGGCCACAGTCGTCGTAGCACGTCGTCGGCGAGCGCCGGGAACTCCTTGGGCGGGTCCTGTTGGCGCGGCAGCGCCGCCACGATCGGCCCGAGCTGGATTAGCGGCACATCCCACCGTGCAGCCATGCCGAACAGCCACGTCACGGTGTCGGGATGTGCGTCCGGTGGCAGCGGTGGGACGTCGGCGGCCTTCAGTCCGCCCCATCGGCGGGCGTAGGCCAGGGCTGTCGGCACCGGCGCCGCCAGATCACGGGCGGCGTCGAGTACGGCGACATGGTCCAGCCACGGACGGTCGATCAGGTCGCTCCCGACCTCATGGCGCGGGATGCCTACCTGTTCGGCGAGCCAAGGGGCCAGCCACAGGTCCGAGTCGCGTGCTGGCGGCAGCTGTGAGCGGGCCGGCGGAGGTTCGTCCTCGTCGAACCGGCGCGCCGATTCGTCCATCGCCTGCTCCAGCAGCCCGATCCAGTCCATGCCCGCGAGACGCTGGTGATACTCCTTAGTGTTGGCGTGGCCCACCCGGAACTTGCTGAACATCAGGTCGTGCAACTCGTTCGGGGTCAGCCCGTCGGGTCCTGATCCAGTGGGCAGGTGTGCCCCGACCCAGAAGGTCCACGCCGGAGGTGACACGGGCTCACCGTTCGGCCCTTGCGTGAGCAGGCGAACCAGGTGTTCGACGGTCAGCCGGTCGTCCGACCGCTCGGGCGCACGTACCGCCAGCCGGTTCAGAATCGACCGTATCGGCAGGAGATCCAGGATTTTCACTTTCAACCGCCAGGACAGATCCAGCGCGATCTCCGGCTCGACCCCGGCCCGATAGGCGAACCAGTCCAGACGGTCCGGCACCTGGCCCGTCTCCGCGATGACGTCGAGCAGTTGCGCGATCTGCTCCTTCGGCAGCTGCAGTTTGTCGACCATCCGGGCTACGCGCGGCAGGTCAATCGAGGGGAGCTCGGCCAACTTCCGTACCTGCTCCTCGGGCACCTTCCACCGGTCGGCCCAGCCGGCGGCGTCCCGCGCGCTCAACCTCGTCGACGCCAGTGTCGGACCAGGTCTCAGATCAGCCGACTGCCGAATCGGCCGGGCGGGAGCCACTTCGTCCAGGAACCGCGTGATCTGAGGCATCGGCACGTTGCCGACCAACCGATATACGAGCTGTGTCAGGTGGGTTGACGGCATGAGGTTGCTCAAATCGGTGACTGGGAATCCGAGCCCGCCGCTCAACTCCGCATACCGCGTGACATGCTGCAGCGACTTGAACCCGAGTTCCTCAGCGATCAGTCCCACCTGCTCTGCCACGCGCTCGCCCAGATTCTGCACCTCATATAGCCGTAGTCCCGCCGACTCGGTGCCGATGATCCGCGTTGCGGTCCAGATGATCTCTCGGATGGCCAACAGGCCGGCCAGGTCGACCCGGCCCTTCGTCGATAGCCGTTTGGCCGAACTCATTACCGGCGGTCGCTCCGTCTCGCCGGCGGGAGGAGCGGCCGTCTCTTCGGTGGCCGGAGCGGCTGCCTCCACCGCCTGGCGCTCACCCTGGGCGTCGGTCGAGGTGACTGGCCCGAGGCCGAGCTGCCCGGCCAGCGTCGCCACCACCTGCTTGCGTGACTTCCCGATGTCCCGGGCCGACATTCCGAGCCCGATGGGAATGAGCATCAGGCCCAGTTCCTCTGCTACACCGGCGATGTCGTCGCCCCGGTGGACCTGCTCGGCGGCCCAGGCAACGGACCGTCCGGCCAACCTGTCCGGCAGGGTATGCACCAGTTCCAGCGGCACCCCCCGCTCGCTCAGCCAGCGGAACGACGGAAGATCCTCCGGACCCAGTCCGAGTCGGGCGCTGAGTTCAGCCAGATACACCACCTCGACATCGGTCGACACCCCGAACGGCCCTAACCGTTCACGCAACCCCGTCAGCAGCTCGCCGGCCGTGGCCACCCTGACACCGGTCGTACGATCCTTTACCACGGTGACCAGTTCCGCACCGAAGATCCGCAGGGCGCTCGGCGGCAGACCGAGATCCTGGGCGACCGCGTACCACGCCCGCCGGACCGACTCCACGAGATCCGCCGAGGCGCGCTCCTCAGCGTCGGTCGGGTGCGGCCCACGCGACGCCGCGATCGCGTCGACCGTGAGAGCGGTGACCTCGTCCGGGTCCGGCAGGCTCTCGATCAGACGTACCCACTGCCGTGCCTTGGCCTCGTCGCGGCCCGTCACACCCAGGTCGCTGACCAGCCGGGTCCATCCGTCGCTGTGGAAGATGTCGTCGGTCTGCGGCTGCTGACTCTCCAGCGGGGCAGGCACCGACATCGGCTCGTACTCCGGTGGTGGCGTCTCGTGCACGAACCGGTCCGCGGTGGGCGTGTCCAGCACCAGCTCCAGTGCGCCGGCGAGCCGGAAAACAAGCGGCGGCAGGCCACGCACGTCCGCTGGCTCGATCTGCACCAGTAGTCCGACACGTACCCGTCGATGGACGACGTCGTCTCTGCGGAGCGTGCCCAGGGGCATCGCGTCGACCAGCGCCATCCGGAGCCTTAGCGGGCCCGCCGCCGCGCCCTGGGGGCGCAGGGCAACCGTGAGCAATCCTGACAGCCCTGGCCCGGACAACACCTGGTGCAGCGTGTCGGCCCACATCAGCTGCCGTTCGGCCGCTCGCCAGCGGCCCGCCTCAATCTCCGCGACGACTGCGTCGTGCAGTGTCCGTACCGACACCGGATCGATGGCGGCCACCCGCGCCAGGCGCCGGCGCACCGCCTCCGGTGGAAGATTCAGCACCCCGAGCTTCAGCCGGTCCACTGTCGCGGCCAACTTCTCACCCGTACCGACCAGTTCGGCCCCGCGCCGCGCCACCCGCAGCCCCGGCCCGGACAACACCTCGTCCGACACCAACGCTCGCAACTGCATCAGCGCCGCGCGGACCACCGGCAGGTCAACCCTCGGCGCATGCCCGGCATGCTCCCACCGCACGGTCACCAGGAACGGAGCGGCATACCACTGCGCGGAATCTGTTGCGCTTAAATGCTGGTACGCGTCGGCTGGCTCCGCGCGTACCACAAGCCGGATCCCCCGGTCGTCCGGTCTGCTCCCGCGCGCCGGGTGCAGCACCACACCGCTGTCGAACAGACCAGAGGTACGCCATCTCGTCAGTTGCTCGGCGCTCAACAGGTCACGCAGCACGACGCGCTGACTGGTGACCGCAGTATCGAAGGTCACCGCCTCCCATCGCGAGTACTGCAGATGCGGCGCGTGATCCCTCACCAGGCTCTCGGCCAACGAATTCACGCGGCCCGGCGCGGCTTCGTCGACTTCGGACGACGTGTCGACGTCCATGCGGTCCGGCGTCGCTTCGTCGACTTCGGACGACGTGTCGACGTCCATGCGGTCCGACGCCGCATCGTCGGCGGCGTCCTCGGCGTCGGGCGCCGAGATGAACGCCACCTCCTCGACGAGCAGTGGGAACTCACCCGGCACCAGCACAGCCGGCGGCCGTAGGTCGACCGCCACCGGGACCTCGGCGGGAGCGGGCGGACTGGCGTCGAGTTCCAGATGTTCGTCCGGATGAGCGGCGGTGCTCCCTGGCGGCGGTTCCGGGTCGAACGTTCCCATCGGGCTGCCGGCCAGCAGGAGTGACGTGGGATCAGGTGGGCCATCCGGCCCGCTGGGCTGACTGCTGGTGCCGGGGAGTGCGACCGAAACGCCCGGGGGATACTGCGGCCAGCCCTCGATCAGCACCGTGCCTGCAATGGTCGGATCGAACACCGGCTGCGGGTAGGTGACCATGATCTTGTCGCCGCCGTCCGGCCGGCTCACCCACACCGTCGTCCTGTCGAACCAGTAGACGGCCGGACCAGGACTGCGGTTCTTCAGCCGTACGCTGTGCCCGTCCACGAGCAGATAACCGTCGCTCGTCATGGCGGCGGCGCCAGCGATCGCTTGCTGACTTCGAGGCTGTGGCCAGCCGTCTTTCACCTCCGGCTTGCTGCGGGCCGGGTCGAAGACGGCTCGCGGGTAGGTGACCATGAACTCTTCGCCGCCGTCCTGCCGGCGTACCCACACGGTCGTCTTATCGACCCAGAAATCGACCTTGCCCTGGTACTTCTTCCCGGCACGGACGTGCCGACCGAAAACGCTCAGGTAGCCGGTGCCCGTCACGGTGCCGTTTCCGGTGACCGCCTGCTCGCTCCGAGGTCGCAGCCAGCGATCCTCCACTACCACCGCCGACGGCTCTGCGGCGGTCGGGTCGAAGACGGGTCGCGGGTAGGTGACCATGAATTCACCGCCGCCATCCTGCCGGCGCGCCCACACGGTCGTCGCGTCGTACCAGTAGTCGACCCGAGCATGGCTGTGCATCCTGCCGAGGAGCACGCCATGATTGTCGACACTCAGCCTGCCGTTGGGCTTCACGATGCCGGTGCCCGACACCGCCCGGCCGCTCGGCGGCTGTGTCCAGCTGTGGCTCATCTCCGGCGAGCCGTGAGTCGGGTCGAGGACCGGTCGCGGGTAAATGACCATGACCTCGCCACCGCCGTCCTGCCGGCGCGCCCATACCGTTGTCGTGGTGAACCAGTAGTCGACCTTGCTGCGGCGGTGCTTCCTGCCCAGATAGACCTGACGCCCGCCGAAACTAAGATCGCCGCTGTTCGTCACGGTGCCGGTGCCGGTGCCGGTGGGCACCGCTTCCTCTGGGGATTGCGGCCGTGCGATCCCCGGCATCGGCTCCTCGGCCGGTCTTACCAGATCGGCCGGATTCACCGTCTGGACCGTTTCCGCCGTCGCGGCCGAGTCCGTCGCGGCGCCTGGGGCGCCCAACCAACTGTGTTCCCAGTACGCCTCCGACTCGGGATCCGCGCCGGGGGACCGAGACGGCCGGGACGTAGCGTGCGTTGGAACGTCAACCGCGTCGCGCAGCAGGGCGTTCAGGAAAGTCGCCCGTCCGTCCGGGCCGAACACCACCACATGGGTCGCGGGATCGCGGAGCGCTGCCGACACCCAGCCCTGGCCCACAGGCACGACGACCGGCCCCACTCCACCACCCGGAGCGGGCGACGCCCCGAACCACCACACCACTTCGTCGTGCGCGACCAACCAGCCCAGCTCACCCGTACCCGCACCGGGCCGCATCCGCACCAGCGCGGACGAGTCGGGGACCCGCAACAGGCCGTCGAGCAGCGCGTGGACATCCGCCGTCGGCGCCGGTGCGCCACCCGTCACCGACAACACGTCGGTCACCGACGCCGGCATCACCTTCCGCGTCAGCTCGGCCGGGTCCAGCCTCGGCGGCAGGCCGTGCCGCACCAGACGGAACGCCATCGCGACGGCCGCCGACGGCACCGAGACCCCTAACCGCTGCTGCGACTCCGCCAACCGCCCGGCCAACGTCTCGATCCGGGTCCAGTACGGCGAGGTGCGGTCCGACGCGATCTCGATCGCGGTGCGTACCGCCTCCCGCGCTGCGATGTGGGACCACGGCAGTCCTCGTACCGCCACGGCGTCGTCCCACGACGTCTCCCGACCCGTCTGATCCACCGGCACCAGCCGCGCCGAGCGCGCCGACCCGACCGGTACCTGCACCTGCACCCGGTACAGATCCGCGAGCTTCTCCACCGCCGTCGCGTCGTCCACCAGGGGGCGCCCGCCGACCGCCCAGCGCTCGACCTCCCACGGCACCAGCACAAACTGGTCGGAGAACGGCTGCCCGTGGAGGAAGTCCGCGCCGACCGCCGAACGGGGCTTCTCCTCCGCCAGGAAGACCAGGGCCGCGTCGACCGGTCGCACCGCGGCGAGCGTGGCCGCCAACGCCGCCGAATGCCCGGTCTGCGTCAGCTCACCGGTGAGTACCAGCCGGCCCGCCACCACGAGAATCTCCCGGCATTGGTGAGCGACCGGCACACCATCACCCCCCGGTCGTTTCTCCGGCACCGCCAGCCTGGGATGGTTTCCGCCGCTCGGTGCTCTGAGCCGGCCGCCGTGCCCAGGACATCCCCGCCGCACGGTGGCACGACTCGCCGCACGGTGGCACGACTCGCCGTATCACCGGTAGTCCCTTTATGTCCGCACCGGGCGTCCTCACCGTCCGGTGCGGCCGATGTCCCTGGAACTGGTGACTGTCGCGGTCCCGTGTCGGCAGGGCAGGCTGGGACGGGACCGCCGTCCGGACGGCCAGGAGGCCGAGCGGCATCGACCGGGAGGGCCTATGAAGCTAGTCGACATCACGCCGCAGATGCTGTTGGACGGTTCGCAGTCCTGCAGCGACACCGCAACGCAGCTACAGGCGCGGCTCGCGGCACTGCGACGGGACGTGGACGACCTGGCGTCGTACTGGTTGGGGCCGGGTTCGAAGGCATACAAGCAGACTATGGACGAGTACGACAGCTGCGGCCGGATGCTGAACGAAGCCCTGACCGGGATCTCCAGAGGCCTGCAGCGCAACGCCGGGAACTACGCCATGGCCGACGAGACGACGGTGCGCACCATGCCCGAGATCAACGGTATTCCGACGGCGAACCTAGGGCCTGTGCCCGGAGCCTGACCGGAATCTTCAGCCCGCCCGAGTGGAGGAGTTCGCGTGACCGACAGTATGGGTAGTCGCATCCGGGTGCCCCCGGAGTTGGAGTTCGCCGGTGGCAGGCTCAAGAGCACGGCCGACGAACTGGTCGACATGCTCGTCACCCTGAAGGCCAAGCTCGTGCCGCTGGAGGAGAGCTGGGTCGGCGAGGCCCACGACGAGTACGTCGGACTCCAGGGGCAGTGGAACGCCGGAGCAAACGGCTTGTTCGGAGTCGACGGCGCGTTGGGCGACATTGCGAACGCCGCCAACCTCGCCTGGAACAACTACACCGAGGCGGAGTGGTCGAACCTGCGCACCTGGCGCGGCTGACGATCACCGCAGGCCGGAGGTCTTGAACATCCGAGACCTCCGGCTCGTAGTATTCGGCATGATCCGTGATCAGCGAGGCCGTACCTCCGATGCGCAGTCGCTGGTGGACGGTGTCCCGCCGGAGCAGGCTGGGGAGTCGTCCCCGGGTTGGCTCGCGGACACCAGCCGGTTCCGGAAGCTCGGTTCGGCCCTGAACTGGGTCGGTGACCGGGTGGCCGTGGTCGGGGCGGACCCGGCGGGAGTGGTCGCCGCGGCGGCCACCGGGCTGGTGGCGGAGCGGGACGTCGTGACGGTCATCGGGCCGCTCGACACCGTTGAGGACTGGTCGTTCGTCGAAACGGTGCTGCCGATCGCGGTGCCGCCGGGCAGCCGTGCCCGGGTGGCGGTGGCCGGGGCGGCCGGTCGCGGCCTGATGGGTCGGCTCGCTCGGGAGTTGACCGCCACCCTCGACGTGCCCCGTGCCGAGGTGCTGCTGGTCCCCGGAGGCTCGCTGTTCGCGGTGGACGGCTGGCTGCGACACACCCCGGACGGCGTGACCGTCCCGGCCGGGCACCGCAGCCCGCAGCCGCCGTGGGAGAGCGACGTCGACGAGCTGTGCGCCACGACGTGCCCGGGTGACCTGGCACTGCTTCCCGTACCGGCCGGGATGTGGCTGTTCCGTCGGCTGCCGGGCACGCCGATGCCGGACTACGACGACCCCGCGTACGGGGTACCGATGGACGCCGATCGGCCGGTGCTGCTGTTCGGGCGGCCCGGGCAGCCGGAGCCGGAGGCGGACGCCATCGTCGAGTTCCTCGACCGGCTCCCGTCGCGGCTGCGGCAGCAGCTCGTGCTGGCCTCCTACGGGTCGGTGACCACGACGGCTGCGGCGGCGACGAGCCTGGCTCGCGAGTCGGGTGTCCCGGTGCAGGTTCACACCGGCCTGCCGGCGCTCACGCCCGACGGTCGACCGACAAGTCTCGCCGTCGACCACTCGGCCGCCACCTGGGAACCGATCGCGACCGCCCTCAGCTTTCCGCCCGACGGCCCGGCCCGCCCCGTCGGGCCGGTACGGGGCCTCGACGGCTACCCGGAACTGGCGGAGAACGTCTTCCGGCTCGGTGAACGGTGGGTGGCCGAGGTGACGCAGTCCGGCCTGTGGGTGCGGCCACCCGAGCAGGAGCACGCCGCACGTCTGGTGCGGTCGCACCCGTGGACCTCCGGCAAGGTGCGGATCTTCGTGGGCGTACCCGGCAAACCGCCCCGGTACCACGTCTTGCCGGTGCTCGGTGCGCTGCTGGGCCGGATGCCCGCCGAAACCCGTCGGCGGGTCGAGTTGTCGCCGGCCCGGTTCGCGGTGGCGGCCGGGGACGATGCGGTCCCGACGCCGGCCTCGGAGCAGGGTGCGCTGGCGGCCCCGGTGGTGCAGCGCACCGTCGTGCTGCGTGCCCCGCAGGCCGGTGCAGGCGGCGCGAGCTCGGGCGTACCGGCGGCGCGACCGAGGACGACGGGTGCGAAACCGGCCGTAATGATCCCTGGTCGGGGCTCGCCGATCGCCGACCCGGTCCCGTCGGGAGTCGGCCCGTCGACGCCGATCACCGGCGGAGTCTCGCCGATGTCCGGTCCGCCGGCGTCAATCGCCGGCCCGGTCAACTCGAAGCTCGACCAGGTCGCGCCGGCTGGTGGGCGCATTCCCGAACGCGGAAGCGCCATCGGGTCCGGGTCCGGGGCCGACGAGAAGACCGCGCCGCTCTCGGGCGGCCACGCCGGTGGGAACGCCACGGCCGGGCCCGACCTGGTGGCCGAGCCGACGATGCAGTATCCGATCCGTCCGGTTTCGCGCCACGAGGCCGTCCGTCCGGTCCGCCGCGACGAGCCGGCGCCGGAGCAGGATGCGGAGGCCGAGCGCCCGCCGTGTACTGAAGCGCCCCGACGGCCGTCGTCGCCATCGGCCGGTCCGGACGATGAACGGCGACACCCGTCCGGGTCGGGGCCGGACGGCCGGCGGCGGCGCAGGCCCCGGATGTCGGCCCAGATCCTGACCGCGGTGGCGGTCCTGACGGTGGCGGTCGCCAGCGGGTACGTGCTGAGTCCCACCGGGCAACCATCCGGTGCCGACGCGCCGCCGGGCTACGCCGTACCGCCGCCGCCGGGCTTTCCGGAGATCCCCGCCGGGACCCCGGCCGCCTCCGACCCGTCCGGTAACCCGGCCGACGCTCCGTCCACCTCGGTCAGTCCCGCGTCCGGCAGCAGCGGCCAGACCAGTGCGGCCCCCGGCCCGAGCTTTCCCGGGCAGAGCCCGGCGTCATCGGGCCGCCCCGACCGGGTGCCCGCACCGGTGGCCCCGCCCCGGCCCACCGGGTCGCCGTCCCCCGCACCGAGTGCCACCCCCACCCCCCAGCCGGCGGCGTCGTCGGCGATGCCCGGTCGGGTGAACAGCTCGGGACGGAACCTGGCCCTCTCCGGAACTGCCAGTGCGTCGAGCTTCGAGACCATCTATCGCCCGTCGAGCGCGATCGACGGGGACCGGGAGTCCCGGTGGGGCAGCGCGTTCACCCCGGACACCCAGTGGCTCGCCGTCGACCTGGGTGAACTCTGGCAGGTCACCGAGGTCCGGCTGCGGTGGGAGCGGGCCTACGCGACCGCGTACCGGGTCGAGGTGTCCGCCGACGGCGGGACGTGGCGGACGGTCTACCAGACCGGTAGCGGCGCGGGCGGGACCGTCGACATCGCCGTCACCCGCACTCCGGTCCGCTACGTCCGCATGATGGGCACGGCCAAGGCGATGCCCGGGTACGGGTACTCGATCCACGAGTTCGAGGTGCGCTGAGGACGGCGGCTCACCGGTTGTTGGTGAGGTTCCTGGTGTTCTGCTCCTCGACGTCGGTGTACATCGTGTGCGTGTGCTTCATCCGCCGGATCGCCTCGTTGAGCACGTCGCGCACCTGCCCGCTCAGACCGTCGACCTGATCGAGCAACAGCGCGAAGTTCTTGCCGGCGGGGCTCATCCAGTAGTCGCGCAGCGTGCGGAACTCCTTACTGATCTCGTTCAGCTTGCCTTCCAGCGCGTCTCGTTCCGTGGCGACCTTCCTGGCGGCATCGGCCAGCTTGTCGAGCTCGACGGCGAAGGTGAACTGGGTGCCGTCCGGGTTGATCTGGGTGATCGGCGTGCCGTCCGCGTTGGTGATCACGGTGATCGAGGGCTTGCCGTTGTCGGTGTACGCCCACTTGATGTCGCTGCCGCTGGTGCCGTACTCGATGGTGACCGTCTTGGTGCCCTGGGTGCCGTACGTCGGTCGACCCTCGGAGTCGAAGGTGGTGAACGTCCAGCCGTTCTGCTCCATGCTGGTGACCGCACCGTCCGAGTTGCGGAAGATGGTCGTGCCGCCGGAGTAGGTCCACTGGAAACCGCCGCCGGCCGTCGGCGTGATGGTCACCGTCTCCCGGGTCTCCGAGTTGACGCCGGACGTCGGCGCCCCGTCCGTATACGTGATGACCCATCCGTCGCCACGATCCTCGGTGAGGATCTGGCCTTCCGAGTCGTACGTCACGACGCTCTCGTCGTCGTACGTGTAGACGGTGTTGCCGTCCCGGTAGCTGATGGTGGCGGTGACGCCGGGCCGGTCCTCGGTGGCGGGGATGTCGACGTAGTGCGGACGGTTGTCGGCGTCGAACTGGCTGTAGGTGGTGCCGTCGGCGCGTTCCTCGGTGACGATCTTGCCCTGGGCGTTGTACGTGATGACGGTGTCGTCGGCGTACGTGTAGAGGGTGTTGCCGCCTTCGTAGGTGATGTCGGCGCTGGTGGCGGGGCGGCCTTCGGTGGCGGGGATGTTGATGTGGCCGGGGCGGTTGTCGGCGTCGAAGTCGCTGTAGGTGGTGCCGTCGGGGCGTTGTTCGCTGAGGATCTTGCCGCTGGCGTTGTAGGTGACGACGCTGTTGTCGGCGTACGTGTAGAGGGTGTTGCCGCCTTCGTAGGTGATGTCGGCGCTGGTGGCGGGGCGGCCTTCGGTGGCGGGGATGTTGATGTGGCCGGG
>NZ_JBSFSO010000005.1:24270-31155 GCF_053589795.1 Micromonospora sp. NPDC003241
GGGGCGGTTGTCGGCGTCGAAGTCGCTGTAGGTGGTGCCGTCGGGGCGTTGTTCGCTGAGGACTTTGCCGCTGGCGTTGTAGGTGACGACGCTGTTGTCGGCGTACGTGTAGACGGTGTTGCCGCCTTCGTAGCTGATCTCGGCGCTGGTCGCCGGTTGGCCGCTGCGGGCCGGGATCTCGACGTACTGCGGCTGGTCGTTGGCGTTGAAGTCGGTGTAGAGGGTGCCGTCGGGGAGCCGCTGGCTGACCAGATCCTGGCTGTGACTGTCGAAGGTGAGCACCGACTTGTCGGCGTACCGGAAGATCGTCAGGTTGTCCTGGTAGCCGATGTGCGCGTACGTCGCCGCCTGCCCGTCCGACGGCGGGATCTCCACGTACCGGGCACGTCCCGCGTCGTCGAACGAGCTGTAGACCCTCCCGTCCGGCATTACCTGCTGGACCGGCTGTCCGTTGGCGTCGTACGTCACCACGGAACCGTCGCTCTGCTGCTCGAACGTGTGCCCCTTCACGGGCGGGGCGTCCGGCTCTGCCATCAGGAAGATTCCTCGGGGCCGCCGACCCGGGGGAGGGACTCGGGGGCAGTCGGCACCGTCTCACCGAACGACTGCTTGTCGGCCTCGGCATAGAACTGGGCGGCGTTGTTGATCCGGACGACGTACTGCGCCACCGCCTGGATCGAACCGCCGACCGCCTTGAGCAGCGAGAGTTGGGTGTCCACGAGCATCTGCGTCTGCTCCGGATTGGGGTCCTCGACCGGCGGGAGGTCCTCGCCCCTCACCGTGTGTCGTGAGACGTGGCTACCGCCGTCGTGACTTCTGATCACGCGGTCGTTCTGTACGCCGCCCTCGTTCTCGGCGTAGAAGATCCAGCCGCCTTTGCTGAGCACATCCGCCTTGAACGTCTCGAACTCGTCGACCTGGGTGTCGAGTTCCTTCAGCATGTGGTCCTGCGCCCCGCGAAGGTCGGCGGGTGTGACTCCGAACGCTCGGACGGTCGGAGGTTCGGGCTTCTTCGCCTCGTCGCCCGAGTCCTTGGGCGGGTTGAAGAGGTTGTCGCCGGTGACCGATCGCGCGGTGCGCTCTTCCATGTGCAGTTCGGGTATGTGTTTAATCGACGCCTGTACGTAGGTGTCCAGCTCAGGGTCGGCCATTTTAGACATGTACCACGCGGGCCCTCCCTGACGGATGTCCCTCTTCGGGGGACGTCCCCCGTCACCAACACTGAGATGGTCCGCTTGAGCTGGGCCGATGTTAGCGTTTAGCGCACGGAACCGGTCGGCGCGCGGGTGGGGGGCGGAAGATGGGGAGCGGTGCGCCCGCACACTACGACGACGGCCAGAGCATCAATGTCGACCCGCAGGGCATGTGGACGTCCGGGTCGGAGAGAGTCGGCAAGCTCCTGGACGACGTCGTCGATTCGTGGAAGAGCATCGGTAACACCTGGAAGAACCTCGAACTCAGTTGGGCCGGCGAGACCGCCGAGGAGGTCCAGCAGTTCAACTATCGGCTGCAGAAACTGCAGTGGGATCTGTTCGGGTCGGAGGAACACGAGACCGTCGGGTTGATCTATCAGGTGCGCGGAATCGTGCAGAGCGCCGCGTCGAACTACGGCGAGGCCGAGGAGGCGGTCGTCAAGATGTTCGACGAGTTCACCGCCGCCATTCCCGCCAAGGACCTGCCGCCCGAGGACGACGGTGAGGGCGACGGCGGCACCCCTCCGCCCGTCGACCTCGGGGACGCGTACAACACCACCGAGTCGCCGGTGCACACGCTCTACCCCAACAATCCGGACGCGAACAAGCCACCGCCGCCGGATAAAGAGTGACGGATGGCGAGCGACACCCATCCGGATCCTGACAAACTCGATGCACTCGCCGCCCAGTGGGAGGCCAAGGCCGAGGACCTCGATCGGTTGGCCCTCAGACCGTCGGAGGCGCTGAATCGGGTCGGCAACTGGCAGGGTAGCGGGCGGGCGGCGGCCACCAGGGTATTGCCCAACCTTGAGAAAAACGTGCGCAACACCGCCGAGTTGTGCCGCCGCTGGGCGCGGCGGTTGCGCAAGTTGGCGGATGAGATCCGCAAGAAGCTCGAAGAGATCCGGAAACAGTCCCTCGTCACGATCCTGAGCGTCATCTTCGGGATTATTTTCGGGCTCCTCGTCGGTGTCCTGATCGGTCCGGCCCTCGCCGCGCTCGTCGCCGCGATGGCACGGGCGGTCGCCGGTCTCGCCACGGCGCTGCGGGCCATCATCAATCTGTCGTTCCAGTTCGGCCTCGGTGCGGCCGTGTTCGGGTCCACTCAGCTTGCCGCCGAGGTCTTCGCCCAGGCGATCGCATCGCACGTCGACGGCAAGTTCGAGATCACCAACGAGAGCTGGATCAGCGTCGGTGCCGCCGCCGGTCTGGGCGGACTGTTCGGACTCTCCACCCGGGGACTCGGCAAGGTCGGCGGCGGTGGGCCGAAATCGACCGACGTGCCGACGGTCAAGGGCCTGGACGGCACCGCCCCCGGTGGCCGGCCCGGCGACACCCCCACCCCGGACGTCCGGACCGGTCGCGGAGACGTGCCAGGCGTCGGCTCACCGGACGGCCCTCCGCTCGGCGCACCGCCACCGTACGGTGCCTTCGGTGGCCGGCCCCCGACGCCGGGTCCGGTCAGTGCCAGTTCGACGCCACCACCGGTCCGCCCAGTCGGCGGGCGGGCCGCCGCCGGTGGTGCCGCGCCGACCCGGACCACCCGACCCACCACGGTCGACCAGCCCCCGCCCTCGGCGCTCGGCGGCGCTCCGGCGCGTACCACACCGCCACCGGCCCGCCTCGACGGCCCGGTGAACACGCCACCACCGCCCCAGCCGCAACCCAGGGCCGGCGTGCCACACGCCGACACCCGGCCGCCGGCGGTCGGCAACGGCAACGCGGTCAGCAGCCTGCCTCCCCCCGCCCGCAACACCCCACCATCGCCGGCCGAGGCGGGCGCGCCGCCTGTTGGCACGCGGACGCCTGGCGGACCGGCGAGCGCCGGAGGCGAGGCACCCGCGCCGCCTCCGCGTGCCGTCGTCGCCGACCCTCGGCCGTCGTCACCGCTGGCACCCGAGCCGATGCCCGGAGGACGGCCTCCCGCCGCCAGCCCCGACCTGCCCGCCACTCCCGTCGGAGGACGGCCGCCTGCCGCCAGCCCCGACGTGCCCGCGACCCCGGGCGGAGCGCGGGACGTACCCGGCAACGGCCCCGCCCGGGACGTGTCCCCGAACGCGCCCACACCGATCCGGTCCGGCACGCCGCCGCCCGGCCAGGGCGTGACCGTCGACCCGCCCGTGGTCCGGCCGGGCGGCGTCGGCTCGGTGGCGGACGTTCCGCTGCCGGGCGGCAGACCTGCCGGCAGTACTCCCGAGCCCACCGTGTCGGCTCCGCCGCCCACCCGCCCGGTCCAGCCGGGTGTCGAGGGGAACCCGGTGAACACGCCCGGCGGCGGCAGTGTCGGAGGGCCCCCGCGTCCGGGGCGTCCCGGCGAGGGACTTCCGGTCCACCAGGTGGTCGACGTCCCCACGCCCACCCCGAGACCGGCCACCCCCGAGCCGTCCACACCGGTGCCACCCGCCGGGCAGCCCGGCGCACGCGGCCCCCTCGCACCGAACGACCTGCCGGCAGACGTCAGGACCCCGGTCGCCACGCGACCACCTCTCGACCGGGCACCCGTCTCCGGCGAGCCGCCGGCCGTCCGGCCGGACACTCCGGTCACGTCACCCCGGCCCACCTCACCCGCCGCTACCCGGCCGACCACACCCGAGCAGATCCCGGGCGACGTCACGCCGCCCGGCTCCCGTCCCGGCGGCGCCAACGGTGACCAGCCGCCGGTCGTCGGACAGGGCAAGTCGGCCACGGACACCACCCCGGTCGGCGCGTCCTCGAAGGGCGCTCCGGAGCCGGGCAAGACCAACCCGGTGCAGGCCAACCTCGACGCGCGGATCCGCGACCTCATCACCGAGGGGGGCGGCGGCACCAAGGGGCAACCCGGGGTGTCGCAGTCCAGTCGGCCGGGCACGCTGACCGAGATGCGCGCGCTGCGCGAACGGATCCTCGCCGACAGCCCCGGCGGGCAGCCCACCGGCGGCAACGCCCTCGTCGTGCAGCGCCTGGACGACCACATCGCCGACCTGACACCGCGACGGCCCGTCGGCGGCGACGCGCAGGGTGGCGCGGGGCGGCAGTTCAGTGGTCAGCCGGGGGTCGAGACTCCGCTCAAGCAGGTCGCGGTACCGACGAAGCCCATGCCCGGTGGTCCGCGACACACCGGGCCCGACGGCATCGACGCGCGGGCACCCTATCCGGACCAGACGCCCGTACCCGTGGTGGGGCCGAAGGGCCCACGACTTGCCACGGAACCGAAAGCTCCGGGGCTCCCGCCTCCCGACGCCCCGCCGGGGCCCCCGGTGCGCGAGCGGTTTGCCGGCGAGTGGGACTGGCGGGTCCGGTCCGATCGGTTCGGCACCGAGTTCACGTTGGTGCAGCGTGGGCCGGAGCCGCCGCAGGGCACTCGGCTCGGCGGGGCCAGCGGCGAGCCGCACGGCCCGGCGGGCTCAGGCCGGTCGCCACGGACTCATTCGGTGGATCCATCCGATCTCGGTGCCGGGCCCCAGCGGCTCGGGGACGGAAAGGTGATCCGGGACGACCAATTCAGTGCCTCATCGAGACCGACTGGAGGCTTGCGGGTCGAGAAGTTCCCGGCCGAGTTTCGGGTGGAGACCAACGGTGACAAGTTCGTTCGCCTACCGGAACAGGCGATGCCCGCCAAGCCTGGCAAGGGCCAGCCGGAACGGCCGTACTTCGTGCGGCTGCCAGACCCGGTCGACCGGCCGTATGCGGATGCGGGCGGGCGAGATCCGGAAGGGACCTACTCATGGCAGGAGCGCAATCCGGGTAAGTCAGGTTCCGGGTTGGACCGTGGCCGGGGGCAGACGGGCGGGGCCCAGAGCCGCACGGAGTGGCAACTTACCCTACCGGAGGGTAAACCGGTCGGCACGACCAGCCGGCCGGGGGAGTTCCCCGGCACCGGCCACCGGCTAGACGCCGGGCTGAGCGAGCGCCTGAGCGACGCGGTGGGAAATATGGGCGGCATGTTCCGCCGGGGCGGTGACGGGGCCGATCCTCATTTGCTGCCCTCCGTCGCGAAGACGTCGGGGCCGGGCGGTGCCCGTCCTGAAATGACTCCGCCGGCCGGCCGGGATGCCGTGGACTCGCGGCCTCCGGGCGGATCCTCCTCTCCGGAAAGCTGGAAGTCGTACGGGAAGGGACACCAGTTCAGCGACCAACCGGTTCGACCCACCCCCGGCAGCGGCCTTCCGTCTCCTGGGCCGCGAGCGCTGGACGGCGGTGGGACCGTACCGGCCAGGACCGGAGACATAACGGCACCGCCTCGATCGACCGTCGACACTCCGGCGCCGAGGACGGACAGCGGTTCGTTCATGCGACCGGGCCGTTCGGCGGGGATGGAGAGCGGCGGTTCGTCCCGTACCGGACCATCGCAAGGTTCGATGGCGATGAGGGAGCCCCGCGCCGGCAGCCGCACCGAGACCGTGACGCCGGACCGGTACTTCGAGCCGGTCGTGTACCGACCGGACTGGGTCACGAACGCTCCCCGGGGCGCGGCAGACCCGCCCCGGGCGGTTGACGGTGTCGGAGGCGAAGCCCCAACATCCGCAGGACCTAGGGCACAGCGTGCGTCCGCCGGCACCGAGGGTGCTCCGCAGGGCGGTGCCAAACGGGGACCGGACGGCCCGTCGGCCGTCGATACCCGGACGCCGGCCGGCTCCCAGCCTGGTGAGGTCTCCGGGTCGCGGTCCGGTCCGGCCGCCACGGCGGGCATCAGGCCGGCCGGACAGCCGGTGCCGGCCCGCGACAGCCTGCACGGGCAGATGACGGACTTGGTGGAAGGCGCGGCCAAGCGCGCAGAGGTCAAGCCCGGTGGTGTGCCCAAGCCGAGTGAGGACGTCAACCTGGGCACGGGGACGCGGGCGGGTGAGAGCTCCCGTACGCCGGGCGGCGGGACCGACAGCGCTCCCAAGCCGTCGGGACAGTTACGGCCGGGTGAGGCGTTCGGGCAGCGTCCGGAGTCGGGGACTCGGCGGTTGGAGTCTTCGCCGGAGCCCGAGCCGGTCAAGCCCGGCAAGTTGCAGAAGGATCGTCCGGTCGGTGATGCGGCGCGGCCGGGTGAGGCGTTCGGGCAGCGTCCGGAGTCGGGAACCCGGCGGTTGGAGTCCTCGCCGGAGCCGCAGGCGGGGCTCGGGAACCTGCGCAAGGATCGTCCGGTGGGTGATGCGGCGCGGCCGGGTGAGGCGTTCGGGCAGCGTCCGGAGTCGGGGACTCGGCGGTTGGAGTCTTCGCCGGAGCCCGAGCCGGTCAAGCCCGGCAAGTTGCGCAGGGATGCGCCGGTCGGGGACTCGGCGCCGCGACCCGGTGAGACGTTCGGGCAGCGTCCGGAGTCGGGCACGAAGCGTCTGGAGCCCTCGACGGTGCCCGGCACGGTGCGAAAGGATCCGCCGGCAGGCTCGTCAGCGCCGCGTACCGGAACTAACGAGCCATCGACGCCGGTCCGAGATGGTCGGCCAGCGCCGACCGAGCAGCCGGCCACAACGACGCCGGCCCGAGCATCGCAGGCCGACGCCACTCCTGCGGGGACGGTGACGCCTGAGCCGAGTCCCAAGCCTGAGCCGGGAACCACACCTCAGCCGGCGACCAAGCAGGGACTCGCAACGGGCAGTGGCAAGACGCCTTCGCCTGAGTCGGCTGCTGGGCGGCGGGCGCGGGCGTTGGCGGGGGCGTCGCCGGCGGAGTTGGAGGTGTTGCAGGGGCGGGGTGCGGGTGCGGGGTTGCGTCCTGATCAGCGGGT
>NZ_JBSFSO010000005.1:31253-256475 GCF_053589795.1 Micromonospora sp. NPDC003241
AGTTGGAGGTGTTGCAGGGGCGGGGTGCGGGTGCGGGGTTGCGTCCTGATCAGCGGGTGAATGTGGTGCTCAATGATCGGATATCGGTGCAGCAGGCCGAGACAGTCGAGGCTGAGTTGCCGTCGGGGCTGCCACCGCAGTTGGCGCATCTGGAGGCTCGTATTGAGCGGGTGAGAAACCCGTCCGAAGTAGAGCAGCGGATTCTCGACGGCGAGGGTTTGGGTGCCGGTCTGGCGCCGGGGCGGCGGGTGCTGACCGTCGAGGCGCTGCGGTCGTGGGTGCAGGGTGCCGAGACATGGATGAAGGGGACGAACGCTGCTACGGCGCGTGAGGGGCACCTCGCTGCACTGCGGCAGCAGGTGGAGTTGGCCCGGCAGGGACTCAGCCCGTATGGGGACGGCGGGTTCCGGGTCGTTCTGGACCCGCACGGTAGCCCGAGCATCCGGCCGCGTGAGATCGGCAGGTCTGGCACTTCCTCCACGCGCGTGGAGTGGGAGGTACTGGAAAAGGGCCAGGAGTCGGCACCCCCGCGACCGGAGACCGTGGTGGTCAGCGAGCGGGGCGCGCTGCTGCCGGTGATCGAGGAATCAGTTCCGCCGGTACGGACGGTCGATAGCCCGTCGGTGGTACGTGAGCGTCCGAGAAGCGGGCAGTCGGCCCCTCTGGTGCAGACGAGGGAGCGTCCGCCGGCGGCGATCGTGGAGCGCCCGCCGGTGCCGGAGCTGAGGATCCTGGCGGGCCAGGGGCTCGGTGAGGGGCTGTCACTAGCTCGGCGGGTGCAGACCGTGGAAGCGCTGCGGTCGTTCGTGCAGCAGGCGCGTACCCGGGTGGACGACCTGACGGCGGCGGGTAGCGCTTCGGACCTGCGGCAGGCCGCGCAGATCCGGCGCCAGATCGCCTTCGCCGAGCAGGGACGCAGCCCGTTCGGGGACCGTGGCGTCCGGGTGGTGCTCGACCGTAACGGCCGTCCAGGGTTGCTACCGCCGCGTGAGGTACGCGGAGTCCCGCTGACCCGGGCCGAGTGGGGTGTACTGGCCGGGCATGGCGCGGGTGAGGGACTGTCCTACGACCAGCGGATCGGTGTGGTGGTCACCGAGCGTAACTTGGCGTGGCAGGCCGAGCAGTTGCGGTTGGAGCTGGTGGAGCTGCGGGGCCGGGAGCCGCTGCCGGACGAGCCGACGTCGGATCACGAGTGGCGGGCGCAGCACATCGCTGACCTGGAAAACCTTGTGGGCGACAGCTCGGCTGGTGGCCGGAGTGCCCTGCCAGTGCAGACTCCGCCGTTGTGGCCGCTCCCGCCGGGCAGACCCGATGATCCGCTGACCGAGGCGGAGCAGGAGGTGCTGGGCGGCTGGGGTGAGGGCCAGGGGCTGCCGTACGACCAGCGGGTCGGCCTGGTGATCGACGAGCGCAACTGGGCCTGGCGGACCACGCAGGTGCAGGTCGAGTTGGCGGAGCTGCGCGCCTGGGACGCTCTGCCTGGCGGCTCTGTCTCGCAACGGTGGTGGCGGTTGGACCGCATCGCTCATCTGGAAGCCGTGTTGACCGGCGACGTTACTCGCCAGGCCGACGAGCAGCCCGTGCCATCGACGCCGACGTCGACGCCGCCCGGAACGTGGATCCCTCCAGTGCCGGTGGTGGTGAACCCCTCGACGGACGAGCAACGGATCCTCGACGGCGAAGGGCTCGGCGCGGGTCTGTCGCCGCTGCGGCGGCGCTATGTGGTGGAGGCGCTACGGTCGTTCGTGCAGCGCGGGCGGGCCGTGCTGGACGAGATGGCGGCCGCCGGGGGCGCGGACGAGGCACGACGGGCCGAACGACTGCGGCGGAAGGTGGAGTTGGCCGAGCAGGGGCGTAGCCCCTATGGCAACCGTGGAGTCCGGATCGTGCTGGATGGGAACCGGCAACCGGTCCTGCTGCCGCCGCGCGAGCTGCCCGGACCGCTGACGAAGCACGAGTGGACGGTGCTGCGGGGACGTGGCGAGGGCCGTGGCCTGACGTACGAGCAGCGTGTCACCGTCGTGCTCGACGAGCGGAAGGCGGCGCGGCTGGCCGAGAGGGTCCGGCAGGCCGAGGAGGAACGGTGGCGGCGCGAGCTCGACCAGGCGTTGCGGACGTGGCAGGCCGAGCAGGAGCGGCGTACCCGCGAGGAGCAGCTCGCCCGACGCGCGGCTGCCGTTCCCATGGGCTATCAGATCCGGCGCGAGCGGGACGACACGTACCGCCTCTATCGGGGATTGGCCCCGGCGGAGTCGTCGGCTGAACGTGCGGGGGCGCCGCTGGTGTCCGGGCGGGAGGCGTTGCAGGTTGACCGGTCAGTGACCGACATGAGCGTTGTTGGCCGGTACCTGCGGGCGCTGGATCCGGCGATCGCCAGTCGGCAGCAGGTGGAGATGCCGCGTACCGGCAGGCAGACGACGCCGGAGAAGCTGCGGTCGCTGGTGGACCAGCACCTACCGGCCGGAGCGGTCATGGCTGTGCCGGTGGGCCAGGTGGTCGCCTCGTCGCCGGTACCGTTCCCTCGGATGCGGGGCGGTGGCTCGGCGGACGACGGCTGGTACCTGGTCGATCGCCAGGCCACGCCGAGCGGTCGACCTTCGACGCGGCCGATGGTCGCCGGCCACACCCTGGTGCAGTATCCGAATCTGATCTGGGTCCGGCCACCCGGCGTGTCTGAGTCGGCGATCACCAGTTTCCTCGCCCGCCCCGACGACGGGAAGACCCTGGTCCTCGTCGGTGCGCCCGGTGCCAACCCGCCCAGCGAGGTGTGGGACGAGTTGGCAACGCACATGCGTGGCCTGCCGGAGCAGCAGTTGGCCCAGCTGGAGGCGCAGGAGCTGGTCTCCGAGCGACTCGACCACCACCTGCCGGAGGACCGCCGGCTGGTCGAGTACCACGAGGCGGCGCGCCGGATTGGACACGGTCTCACCGGCCGGCCCACCCGGGAGGCCAAGGAGAAGCTCTGGGCGTACCTGTCGGAGACGCTCAACCCGGCCGGGCCGGGACACGTACCGGTGCCGGTGTTCGATCCGACGCTCTACGCCCCTGGCCGTGCGCGCGGTACTCAGGCCCAGGACCTGCACGGTGGCTTCGCGCACCGGCAATGGCGGCTGCTGCTCTCCGACAGGCTGGCCACGTGGCAGGACGTGGTCACCACTATGCGGCACGAATGGGAGCACGTCGAGCAGTACTTCCTGATGGCTCGCTATCTGGCGGCCACCCACCGCACCGTGGCGGACCTGCGGCGGCACATCGCCATCGATGACACCCGGGTATTGCAGGCCGCGCTCGACGACCCGGCCGTGCAGGGCACTGCCGACTACGAGTACGGCGAAGAGTTGTACCGGGGCCGGCTCGGCGTCGACCGTGGGGCGACCGAGGCGGTGGAGGCGCGGCGGCGTGACGCGTACCAGGCGTACACCGATGCGGTGCAACGCTACCGGGCCTCCGGCGCCCAGCCGGACCGGAGCCTGCGGGACCTGGCCGACCTCGCCTTCGGGATGGTTCGGGCCCGCGCCGCGCACGCCTCGATGCTTTTCGAGTACGCCGCGTTGCCGATGGAAGGTCCGGCCATCGAGCGGGAGCGGCAACTCGACCGGCTGTTCGCCTGGGACGCCGTGCCGGGGCCGGTCGCCGTCGCCACGCCCTCCCGGCTGGACCGCGACGAGCGCCACGCCGTCGATTCCGAGATGGGGCCGGCGTCGACCGGACCCACCGAGATCACCGCCAGCCCGCCTGTGCCAGCCGAAGCGGCTGTGGCACTCGCACCGGCGGACCCGCTGCTGGACCACCGGCTCCTGGTAACCGCCGACCTGGTGCTACACGAGGCGGTACGCGAGTTGGTTCACACCGACTACGCGCGGCTCTCCGGCGGGTCGGGAGAAGCCCCGCAGCAGGAAGGTTGGCGGAACCTGGCGAACCTCGTCTTGCGGCATGCCGGGCTGCCTGAAGTGCGCCAGGGCAACTTCCACATCCTTCAGCCAGCCGAGGGCCGTTCGGGCGGCTTCGACTGGCAGTCATGGACGATCGGTCTCACCGACGGGAACGTCGCGCACCTGTTCCGTACGCTGATGCACGAGCTCGTTCACGTCGAGCAGGCCACGCTTGTTGGCCAGATGCTGGCGAGCCGCTTGGACGGTGTCGAGCTGAGGTCATACGTCCAGGACGACCAGATCCGGGCAGAACTCCTGGCGACAGCGGTGGTCGCCGGTAGTCCGGGACACCGCATCGCCGAGTTGCTGCGTTCGGCGTTGAACCTGCAGGGCCATGCTCGGGCGAAGGCGGCGATCGCGGCCGCCGGTGCGGCGCAGGTCCGCATCGATGTGACGGCGCATCTTCTGTACGAAGTGGATCGGCTCGGCCGGTTCAACGCCGGAGTACGCGGCCGGTTGGCACGCGGACACGCCGGAGTGCTCCGGCACTTCGCCGATGCGATGACACGGTATCTGAACCTGCCGCTGGAGGCACAGGCCCACCTCGTGCAGTTCGATCTCGACTCTCGCGGTGCGGTGCGGGACTGGCGACAGGAGCCGCAGGCGCAGCTAGTGCCGCCCCCGGGGTACGTGGTCGAGCCGATCGCGGCGGGCAGCTTCGTACGCCCGCAGGGCATGGCGGTGACGCCACCACATCGGCTCGCCCACCCGGATCGACCCCTGGTGCTGATCCACCTGACCGACCTGGTCGAAGCCGAGCGGGTGGTGGCCGAGCTGGCGTCGTCCCTGCGTGGACGGGCGTTGGTAGAACTACACGATGGGCAGGGACAGGGGCTGCTCACCGTCGACCAGTTGACGGGGCTCGCCATCGTGCTCGACGACGACCATGATCTGGTTGTCGCCCCGCACGTGGTGGCTCCTACCGACCGGTCCAGCCGTCACCTGGTGCCGTTCGCCCGGACCCATGTGCCGACGGTGGCACCCTTCGCCGCCTATTACGTGGTGCACCCGAGTTCGCGGCCACCGTGGTCGCCGATGCCCTTCCCCTATTTCATGCGGAATGTGGGCGTCGGGACCTTCGAGCTGTACCCGGGTTGGCATGTGGTCGCGGTGGGCGACCGGGCCTGGATCGGCCCGGCCGACGGGCAGCCGGACCTCACAGGTTTGCCGGGCGTGCGCGTGGTGATCGGCAGCCCCGGCCAGGAGACGCCGTGGGCGGTGGTCAGCGCCGGACTCTGGCTGGCCCGGATCCTGGCCGGTCAGGTCGGTGCCACCGTCGACGAGGGCTTCGTCCACGTGTTCCGGCCGGCGAGCACACCCACCGACCTTGAAGCGGCCGTCACCGATGACGTGCTTCACGCCGTCGAGGACCGCGACCGCGAGCTAGTACGCCTCGCCTTCGGCGCCGAGTACGTCCCGGTTTCCGGTGCCGCCGCCCAGGTCCCGTCCCCCGGCGAAGACCCGTTCGGGCTGTTGGAGTCCGCCGACTACGAGCTGTACTACGTGGTGGACGCCCTGCTCCACCTGAGCGGCATCGGCCCGGTCGACGTGCTCGTGGCACCGTCGCGCGCAGTCGACGCGCTGACTGAGTTGGCGGACCGGCTGCGAGTGCTCGATCCGGCCGTACCCTACTCCGACGCGCTCGCTACCCGGCGTGCCCTGCTGGCAGCGGGACGACTGGCGGCCGTCGCGTACGGTCCGGGTGGCCTGACCATGCCGAGACTGCGCGCGGCGTGGCACGTGCACACGATGGCGGGAGATCCGACGCATCCCGCCGTCACCCGGGCGAGGACGCTGGTCCAGCGGGTCGTTCCCGCGCGCCACGTCGAGGACCTGAGCCGGGAACTTCCGCTGCACCTGATGCGAGTGCTGGAGCCGGTAGCGGTCTCGGACGGTGCCAGGTCTGCGCTCGGCCCGTCCTACGATCGCTCGCACGAGTGGCTGCTCCGGGTAATCCAGGGCACCAGGGCGACCGGTGACGAGGCGGCAACCCTCTGGTGGCCCGGTGCGGACCTGAGCCGGATACCACTCGACGTCTGGGCGGTACTTCCCCTGCTGCCCGAGATCGACGGCGTCGTGGTGGTGGGTTACCAGCCAGGTCCTGACGGGCTGCCGCTGCTAAATGGTCAGTCAGCCAGCGATCACCAGGTCGTCGGTGGTGCCGCCCTGCTGGCTCAACTCGGTCACACGCTGCGCACCGAGCTCAACGACGGCGAGCCGAGTCGCCTGCGGGTCTTCCTGACACCGCTCGTCGACGATCCGGCGGTCGAGGATGCGCTCGACGCGCTGCGGACCGACCTCACCGCGCTGGACAGGCGGCTGGGTTGGGGAGTCCGACTGGCGGCGTCGGTATCGACCGGGACCCGCGAGGCGGAACCGGCCGGTGGCGACCCGGACGACATGCAGCTCACCGCCAGCCCGCCAAATCCGGTCGAGACGCCGGTGGCGGTGAGCTGGCCGCCCGAGCTCGTGCCCTCCGCAGCCCTTCCCCTTGAGCACGAGCAACATTCACTCTCGGCACCGGACCCGGCTGTCTCGGATCCGCTGGTGGTTGCGGTGACCGGTCTGATCGGTGCGCACGCGCGGGAGTTCGCGCAGAGTCGCTGGGAGATGTCCGCTGCGTCGGGTCGGTCGACGGGCCGGTTGACCGAGCTGCTCTCCACCGAGCGCCTGAGGGCCATCCCGCCCGCACAACTTCAGGCCGGTGTGATCTTCCGCCCGGCTCGGTCCGGAAGGTCCGGGTACGAACGGTTCCGGTTGGTCGTGCGAGCCGAGTCGGCTGGCCCCTACCGGCACGTCGAGTCGGCTGAGGGTGCTCATCGGTACGAGGCGCCGCTGCTGGTGACGCTGCGGTTGGAGCACACCGGGCCGATACCGGCCGGACTCCCGAGCCTCGAACCGGTCACGGATCTGCCACAGACCCGTGCGGTGCTGCTCGATCAGCAGGTGACGGTGACGGACGAGATCCTGATGCAGCCGAGGCTGCGGATCGACCGCGATGGCACCGCACCGGTGCCGGCACTGCCCGGCGGTCCGCAGGAGACGCTCCGCGCGCTCGGCCTGCGGTCGCTGGCGGTTACCACTGACGCCGTACGGAACGGGCAGATCCAGGTCAGCGCGATCGTCCCGACATCGGTGCGTGCGCTCAACGACGCGGTGATGGCGGACCTTCACTCGGGCCGCTGGACGGACCGCCGGTCGGCGAGTGCCCGGGGCGGCATGCGGCCCCACCCGGCGGTGGCCGACCCGAAGATGCTGGACGAAATCCATCACGCGCTCTCCGCGCCGGGGCTGACCGTGCTGCTGCCCGACGCGCTTCGCGGATCCGGTATTGCGGTGGGTCCGATCCGGGTGCAGGTGGCCATGTTCGGCGGGGTGCGCCTCGGCCGGTCGGATCGGGATGGCACCACCCGCGAGCGGATCCGGGTGGGGCTGCTGGCACAGGTGACTCCGACGGGTTCGGCGGCAGCGCTGCCACTGGCGTTCCGGCTGGACGGTGCGGTGGAGCTGTCGGTGTCGCCCAGCGACGCTGACCAGATCATGCGCGACGCCGTTCCACTGCACGACGAGTCGCCCGCCTACGAACGGGAGGCACCGTCGGTGTCCAAGCCGAGCACCGAGCAGCGGAGAGCACCGTCGGCCTCGGGGCTGAGCGCCGAGCAGCACAAGACGCTCACCGATGCGCTGGGTGGCACCGACGCCTGGGATGGGTTGCTGAGGAGTCAGCCGTTCGGGTTCGACGGTGCGGAGTTCTGGCGTCTGGCGAAGCTGCTGGGGGTGATCGATGAGAACGACCTGGTGGTCGAGGCTGCCCGGCTGACCCGGTTGTTGCGCTGGGTGCAGCTCATCGAGCGGGTGCCGGAGCTGGGCCGCATCGAGCCGTTGGCGGTGGCGGCGGTTCTGGCCCAGGCGCGCGGCGCGTTGGCACACGCGGAGGTCGAGCTGGATCGGGCCGTGCGGGCGCACTGGTCGGCCGAGTATCACCATGGGTACTGGCGGGCCAAGTCGACCGGCCTCGACCGTGAGGCTGAGCGCCTCCAGATCCGCGCGGACGATCTCCGGCGTCGGGTGGAACACGGCCGGGAGCGAGACGATGCGGCCCTGGTCACGGAACTTACCAAAACACAGGAGAAGCTGGCCAAGGTAACAGCAAACGTCGACAAGGTCCGCGACGCGCGGACCGCCGCCGCCGCTCGGCAACGTGATGTGGCGCGGGAAATCGCCGCGCGGCGCGTGGAGATCGACGGGCGCGGTCGGGACCTGACGTTGCTCAGCGCGAACCCGTCCGGTGCGCCGCAGGTGCCGGGGGTGCTAAGGGCCTGGTTCGCGCTCGCCATGGAACTTGGCGTGGATCCGTACGCGATCGAGGTGCTCGGTGGCGAGTTGGCCGCGGCGATGGTCGGACGCGCCGACGTCGCGCCCGACGAGCTGCTGGCCGACCTGCGGCGGCGGCTGCGGCCGTACGGGGTGTACACCGACAACGACCTGAGCCTGCTGGCCGACGTCGGCAGGCGGCTGACTCTGGACCCGGCTGACCTGCCGGTGCTGCGGTGGCTCAACGACCGGGGCGTGTCGTTGGAGTTGCTGGACGCGCTGCCGGCAGACCTGAGGTCACGATCGTTCAACTGGGCCTGGGAGCAGCACCATCGTGGTGATGATCCGTCGCCGGTGGTGGCGGAACTCGGCCTTCCCGATGCCGACGCGCTGGATCGACTGGTCGACGAGCTGAGGTCGGCGGCGAACGGCACCGAGGTCGATCCGCCGCCGTACAGTGCCGAGTCGCGGCCACCGGAGCCCGTAGCACCCACGGCGTCGAGCAGGCCCAGGGTGGCGCAGTGGACGGACTCTGCAGCGGACAGTTGGGCCGCGCTGCTGATGATCGGTGACGTGGTCCGGGAGGGCGTGCGGCGTGTGACCGCGTCCGCCCAGAGCGGTCCGCGACGATCGGTCGGAGAAGCGGTCGTCCATGTCGCTCAGGAGTACGGCTTCCGTACGCCGAGGCAGCTCGTCCGGTTTGCGTCACTGAGTGGTCGGCTCGGCTTCCCGGTCACGGCGTTGCTGGCGGATCTGCGGTCTCGGCACCTGCGACTACAGCTCTATCGGATGCTTGGTGACCGGCCGCTGGACGACATCGAAGGATTCCTCGCTGCTCTGGCGCCGTCCGACCTGCCGCATCGGCACGTGCCTCCGGTCGGTACGGAGCAGGCGGCCAGGTGGGCGACCCGGTTCGGGGTGTCCGTCGACGAGGTGCGGGCACTGGCCGCCAACGCCTGGGCCGACCTACCCCGCATGGTCGGCCTAGCCGAGCGGATGGAACTGGATGACGGCGAGGCACACTGGTTGTTCGACCTGACCCGGAAAATCGGTCAGCTGCCCACCTACCTGCCGAAGCTGGCATATCGGGCACATGTGCGGCCGCAGGTCCTGGTCGAGTGGAGTTGGCGGATGGACGCTGACCCGAGTGACCTCATGCCCTTCCGGTCGGCGGCTCGTCTGCTGTCGGTATCTCCTCCGCCGGTAACGGAGCCGAACCGGCTCTCCGTCGCGGAGCTGGTGACGAACCTTCGAAACAGCCTCGACAATGTGACCGATGCGCCCTGGTGGGCGTTGTGGATCGCCACGCACACCCCGTCGAGGTTGGGCACCGACGGACTGACGCCGGGCGAGTTGTACGACCTGATGGACGCCGAGACACAGGACGTCCTTGCGCGTCCGGGATCGCTGAGCGCTGTAAACCTCCTCGATCGCATCAGACACCCGTACCGGCAGCCCAGGAACGAACTGGCGATCAGCCCGCTGCCTGTCGAGCGGGCCGCAGACCAGTGGTTCGCCGGGTGGTTCGGCGAGCGGTTCGACGTTGCTGAGATGGCCATCGCGCGAGACATGTTGACGCGGCCGTGGTTGGACCACCTCGCGGTGCTCGACGAGGCGCGCAGGATGGAGGCGCCGCTGCAGGACGTGCTCGACTATGCGCATTGGTCGGGCGGTGGGGACCTGGCGGCGACGCGATCATATGGACTGCCGCTCGGCCCGCCACAGGTCGGCTTGATGGAGTTGGCCCTGGAGTGGCAGGTGCACCTGCACCAGTTCGCTCCGATCGCCGACATGCTGCCACGGGAATCCAGATTCTGGACACAGAATTTGGAGTCGATTAGCGCCAGTCTGAAGGCCCGGATCTGGGGCGATCCAGACCTGGTTCCCGCCGACACCTATCAGGCGGCCACGCTACCGATGAGACGTCTGACCGACCTGGGGATCAGCGCGAGCAGCTGGCGGGCGGGGGCCGATCGGAGCCGACTGATCGGCCGGTGGTTGACCTGGCAGTGGGGATTGGACTTCACCGCGGAGACGCGCGTCGTCGATCTCATCGAAGACGGCGACCAGCCGCACCTGCCTACCTACGGGACACTGCTGCGAGCATTGGCCAAGCGGATGAACCTGTCGCAGCCGGCGCGGACGGCGTTGGCCGACCGGTTGGGGATCAGTGTCGGCTGGGTGGACGCGTTCAGTCTCCGAATCGGAAAGGTCCCCGACCGGGTCGTCGACCAGGCCCGAGGCCTGGGAGTGAATGACCCGGCGCAGTTGTTCGCGCTCGCATCCATGCTCGGTGTCGACCCGGCGTTGCTCGGACCCGACGACGACCTCGGCCGACTCAACCAGGAATCAAACGGCGACCGCTTCAGCGTCGCGTACGACGTCGCCCAGGCGATCCGGGCCCGGCCCGACTGGGCGCGGCGATCGTCTGGCGACACGCTCACGGATCGACTGTTCCGGCTCGTCCTGCGGTCGGGGACCGTCCCGTCGAATCTTCCGACGCTGCTCAACGACGACGGCAGTTGGCTCGGTGTCGACCGGTTGTTGGAGATCGCGGAGCTGCTGCACAGCGCACCGGAGTCGGTGGCGCTGTATGCGAACACCCGACGGCCACCGGCCGCGCCAGGCGGGGGACGGCCCACGACCGAGCAGGTGGTCACGGATTACCAGGCATGGGCGGAGTCCATGCACCAGGAGTATGCCCTCGGTCCGAAGCAGCTCTGGCGGGTGTGGAACCGCGAGGGCTCGGCCTCTCTCGACCGGTACAGCGATCGCTCCATCCAAGCCACGGCGTTGGCCACCGCAGAGCCCGTCGAGGCCGCCGACCTGTTCCATCGGTTCATCGGTGGCCCCGATCCGCTCAGGACGATCGAGGCGTTGGCACGGGCGCGTGAGCCCGGCGCGTGGTTGGTGCCGTTCCTGCCGGAGGCCCCCGCGCCGACCGGCGTGACGATCCGACTTTCTCTGACCGGGGTCGGTGAGCTGCGAGAACTGGTCGCGGAACTGCCCGGTGCCACGCTGTTGGGCAACGACCTGCTCTACCAGTTGGGACCGCACCGCGGTGACTGGGCCGGACTGGTTCGTCTCACGGAGATCATCCCGCCGCATGCCGCCGCCACGAAAGTGGCGATCTCCATCCGTTCCGGGTACGGCAGCGACGCTGCCGCCTACCTCCGGCTGGCGCACCTCTACTACACGCAGGCCGACGTGTTGACGGCTGCCGGGCTGACTCCCTTCACCGACGAGGACTTGTACCCGTCCGATGGGATGCGGGATTTCGCCTCCTACGAGGAATTCCTGGAGCAGCACCGCAGTGGCCCACTCGTCCTTCACGCCAACTGGCGTTCGGGCGATGACGTCTCGTTCACCATGGCTCCCGGCCAGGTCTGGCCCGGTGTCCTGCAGGCCCGCGTGCGGATCGCGGCGGCACTCGTCCGGGGTGCCCGGCGACCGCTGTCCCAGGAGCAGTGGGCCTGGCGTTTCACCGCTCCCGGATTCCGCGACCCGTCGCAGGTGGGCGGCGCGCACCGGCTCGGAGACCGGGCACACCGACTGATCGGACTGCTCACCGATCCAGCGCTTCGCGCCCAGGCGGCCGGACTCGTGCTCGGCGGGAAGCCGGTCCACCACCAGACCGAGCCACCGGCGTCAGGACTGGGCCGGGTGCTCGGCGATCCCACCGTCGCCCACACGTCGTTCGAAGCGCCGCGGCCCCCGAGCGCTGCCCGCGTACGTGAGATCCTCGCCGTCGACACGTCGACGTCCGGCCTCGACGCCGAAGCCCTCACCGCCCGGCTCAGCACGTCCACCGACAAGCGGGGCGAGCGTGTGAGCTGGCAGGAGACGGTGCTGCGTGCGGCGGTGCACGGGAACGCGGACTTCTCCGGTCGGCTGGCCGAGCAGCCCTGGCCGGCCCTGGCCCGCCAATTCATCACCGGGCGGATGGCCCTGCCCGACGAGGCGATCCGGGCGGCGTACCGCTTCGTCGTCGGGACCTCGGACGCGGACTGGACGAACCTGCTCTCCGCTCCGATGCCACGGCCACCGTGGGACCTGGAGAGACCGAACTGGGTGGACGAGGTCGCTGCGGACGGGTTGGACGACTGGCCCGACCTCGGTGTTCCCGGCTCGCGGCCAGTGGCGCAGGAACTGGAGCGATGGCTGCGGGAACGCGTCTCAGCCGGCGTGAGCCCTCTGCCGTACCTCGTCGAGAACGCGTTGGGCGGCCTGGCCGGGCCCGACACCGGCACCACCTTCGGCCTGCACCTCACCATCGGGCCGAAGGGAGATTCCGAGGACGGGGAGTTCACCCGGACGTTCCAGCAGATCAGCCACGACATGGCGCCGGTGTGGCAGGGGCTCCGGAATGCCGTGCCGAGCATGGACCGCGAGCACCAGATGGTGCACCCGGCGGGGTATCAGTCCGCGGTACATGGCCTGGTGGACAGTCCTGCGGTCTGGCGCGCGCTCGGCATGCTGGTCGACAAGTTGCGGCAGTGGGACGGCCGGGCAGTGGTGGCGCTCTCCATCGAGGTGAGGACTCCCGGCACGGAGACGGACTCTTTCCCGCTCGATGCGCTGAACGAGGCCGTTGCGACGTACTCGGACCTGCTGCGGCGGATGTCGTCCGGCCCGGAGCGCGCCGCCCTCAGCGCGCCGGTCGATTGGGACGACACGTTCGAGAGCACCGGCGGCGGTGTGCGTACCTGGTCGATGCCGTTGCATCTCGAGTTGGGTCTCGCGGGACTGCAGGCCCGGCTGCGCATCGTCCTCGCGTTGGTTCGGGCGGTGCAACGAGGCGGTGTGGGCGCGGTCGGCGACGGCCCGTCGCTGGGCGACGGGTCCGGTCGGTTCGACCCCGACCTGGTCTGGCTCGACGACTGGCTGATCGACCTGTCCGGCTGGACGGATCTCCATCCATTGCTCGACGTGCTGGACCTGGACCCGCCGGGAGCCGCGCAGGTCGCGACACTGTTCCAGTTGACGTCGTGGTATCCACCCGGCGAGGAGAGGGCAAGTCTGCCACGAGGTGTCCGGTGGAGGCCGGAGGTGCGACTGCTCACTCCCGACGAGGAACACCCGGCCGCGTTCCTGGCCGCAGTCGTCGAGGGCAACCCGGAGGCCCTCGTCCGAGACGCCGTGCGGCCGAGGGAATCGCGCCACCTGCCGCTGCGGTACTGGCACGGGCTCTACGCCCGCTTCCATGCCTTCGTCAGCGCACTACCACCCGGCACTGACCTCGACCTCGCACGCGGCGACCGGCGCCGAACCGCTGCTGCGCTGTGGCGCCAACTGGACAACAGTAACGAGTCGGTGCGCGTCTGGCACGAGCGTTTCCAGGCGCAGGGTCCGCTGCCCGAGTGGACCTCACCCACCTCCCTCCCGAGCGTCCCCGACCCGTACGAGGCGGCCCGCTCGGTCTGGCTGGCTACCCCGGCCCGCCCGGAGGACGCCACCGAAGAGGACGTCGCGACGCTCCGGACCGCAGCCGGTTGGCTGAACACCGTGCGGTCCGAACCCGCCACGAACCTGCAGCACCGGATCGGCACATGGCTGGCCCGGCGGAACCCGGGTCGGTTCTCCGCGTCGATGCCGGAGTTGCACCTGCGGCCGGGGCGGTGGGCGCAGCACGGTCTGCTGGGCGCCGTCATCGACGCCGCCGGGTGGCAGGGAGTTCGACTGCCGTCCGGGGTCAGCGCCCCGGCGGGACTTCGACGCCACGTGTCGGCGCAGATCGGGCAGCACAACGACCTCGTTCGCGACCTGGTCGGCGCGGAGCCGGTGCAGCGTGCCGAAGGGGTGCCGCCCGGTGCGCTGTTCGAACTGGTGTCGAGGCTTCCGGGACTGGCAGCAGCGCCGGAACCGACCGAGTATCGACGGGCCGTCGTCGAGGACAACATCCGGCGTGAGCATCCAGGGATCAGCGACCAGGAGGTCTCGCGTCGGGTCCAGGCAGCACTCAACGGGTGGGTACGCGAGAGCCGGTGGCGTCACCTGCGCGCGGAACTGGCGCGTACGCTCCAGACGCAGGAGCGCGCCCCAGCAACCGACCAGCCGGTCCTGAACTTTGTCGGAGCACGTCCGGTGCTCGCCGGCGCCCTAAGTAGTGTCCTCGACGGCCGGCCGGACGCTCTGGTGGAGCACCTGGGGCCTCAGGAATCCCGCGACCCGACGGCGAGTCGTCACCTGGCCGTGTTGCTGGCGCGTGCACTCGACATCGACATCGTGATCCGCAGCGGTTCGATCGCAGAGCACACCAATCCGGGCGAGCGCCCGGTCCTGTACCTCGACCGATCCACTGACATGGCCTACCGACCGCTGTCGCCGGTCACGTCCGACCGCTCCGGGACCCCGGTCCTGCCGATGTTCGACGCTGCCGATCGCGAGTTGACCGCCGCAGCACGTGCCTGGGCTCGTGACCACTATGCGGCGCTCAGCGGGGGCGGCGACGCACGAGAACGAGCGTGGACGGAGCTGACGAATCTGCTGACCGACTGGGTCGGCCTGCCGCGACTCCGCGTCGAGGTGGCACCAGGAGGACGTGTCGCCCTGAGCTACGCAGAGTGGTCGTTCAGTGTCGACCCGGTGTCGGTCGACCTCACCCTCGGCACGCTCTTCGCCGAGATACTGCGCGCCGAGCAGCGGATGCTGGTGGAACAGGCGTCGTACGCCGCAGGGGCGCGCAACGAGTCGGTCGACAGTCCCTTCACCGCTCCACCCGTCCGACGTCACCTTCGACAGACGTTCGTTCCCGGCGATCGTCGATTCGCCCCGGCCGAGAGGATCCGGGATCAGCAGGCCGAAGGTCTGCGAGGTCCGCTGAGCCTTGCTCGGTCGGCGGCCGACACCTGGTGGAGCAGCGCCGAGGCGGCGCTCACTGTCGAGGGTGGCCAGGTCTCGGCGCGATTGCGTGGACGCCTGACGCGTGACCGCGCCCGGGTCGAGTTGTTCCACGCCGACATGCTCGCCCTGCTGCACAACCCGCTGGTCGAACAGCACGCCAGGACCCTTCACGACCGTATGAGGGCCGGTGGATCGGTCCGCGACTGGCGTGTGGAGCACGACATCCGGGTCGACCCGAACTCGGGCGTCGAGGTGACGTGGTCGGGGCCGGCAGGTGTCCAGCTCGGGCCGGCGAACGGTGCCACCGTCCCGTTACCGAGCCTTCTGGTGCATCCCGCGCGCCCGATGGTGCTGGTGCGCGTGGGCTCCGCAGCCGAGGCCGAGCGGATCCTCCGTCGGGTGGCCGCTGACCTGCCGGCGAACGCCCTCGTCGAGCTGGTCGTGCCCCGTCGGGTGGACGCGACAGCGGCGATGACCTTGGCCGGTCTGTTGCAGGATCGCCAGGACCTGGCGCTGCGGGCGGACCTGATCGCCCGAGGCGAACGGGCCGACCATCTCGTCGGGTACTCACGCGCACACACTAGAGCGGTCGGGCCGTTCGTCTCCTACTACACCGTGCACACCGAACCGCAGAGCGAACCGCTGCCGGTGTCGTACCTGACGCAGTTGGCCGATCTGGGCGGCGACCGGTTTGCTCTCGTGCCGGGCTGGACGGTGCAGGCCGACCCCCACCGGATCTGGATTCGACCCGACGCGGCCATCGACCTCGTGCCCACCTTCGGGGACGAGTCGGTCGCCATCAGTGCGCCCGGGGTGGCGACACCGTGGGCGGTCGTCCGCCTCGGGATCTGGCTCACCGATTGGTTGGCATCGCAGAACGGCGTGACCCCGAACGCCGATCTGTGGAAGGTGCACGGCGACGTCGGGTCACCGCCGGCGCTCCGCCAGTTCCGCGACGTGATCGCCGTCGATCCGTTGGACGGGTTGTTGTGGAGCCACGCCTTCGGTCACGGCGCTCTTGACAGCACCGATCAGGAGATGGGCGGCAATGACGGTTACCTGCCGTTCATGCTGCTCGACCACCTGGTCGGCCTCGCCGGCGGAGACGGGGAGACCGATCCGAACCGGATCGTCGACCGGTTGACCGATTTGACGCGGCTGGTCGACTTGCACTCCGGTGGCCAGGGAGACGTCGTCGACGAGAGCGCCCGGGTGGCCCTGCTGCACGTCGCGGTCGACGTGTACGGTCGTCACGGCCTCGCAGGCGTGACGGAGGACCGCCTCCGGGCCGCGGTGGAAGAAAACCGCCTTTCGAGCGCCGAGGCGGATTCGGACCTCGGTTCGCTGGACGCCAGTCCACCTGCGCCGGTCGAGGCACCGGTGGCGGTCGCCGCTCCCCGGGACGACCTCGGGTGGCAGCGTGCCGCCGACGGCACGTTCACCCATCCCGACGAGGGTGCCGACGATCTTCCCGAAGCGCTGCGTGAGAATCTGTCACGGCCGCTCAGTCACGTGGAGTTTTTCGCGTCGCTTTTGCGCGTGGTGATCGCCCGGACCGCGCCGGAGCGGGTCCCGACGGAGAACGAGTGGGTCGACTACCTGCTGCGGTGGACATCCCGGAACAGCGCCGACCTCATGGACGGGGTGGGCAGGGCATCGCGGGACCTGATGGACCGCGAGCCGGGGTTCCGGCTGCAGGCATTCCTGCGACCGCCGGAGAGTCACCTCGTCCATGTCGTGCCGGTGTCAGGCGACGGCGACGAGCTCATCTACACGTTCGTCGACGTGGAGAACGAGTCGGTCGTCCACCGCCACTTCCTGGGTCAGGACGCGGCACGACTGGCCGGAGACACCGGGCATCCCGAATCGGTGCCCGGATTCGTGCGTCGGATCCGGCAGGCACGGCTCGGCATTCCCGACACGGTGACACCGGGCGGGCGGTACGCGTCCGACTCCGCTAGCGGCACCGACGCGACCCCGGTCGTCGCGACGGCCCGGCAGTGGCGTCGGAGCGTGCTCTGGCTGCGATCGCTTGCCGTGGACGGGACACCCCTGGTCGAGCGGGAAATCATCGACCGGATCGATGAGCTGCACGGCGAATCACGGACCGTCATGGAGGCCGGCTGGTCCGTGTTGCGGCGGCGCATCGGTCAGGCGTGGCAGTGGGCCAGCCGTCCGGGTATCGAGCTGCAGAACCCCGGCCCGGGCCAGCGGATGCGCGCCAGTCGGTTGGCCGGTGGGTTGCACGCGGACCTGGCCACCTTCAGGGCTGAGCTGGCCGAGGCGGTCGAGGCGGCTGTGCGGGAGGTCTCGCAGAGCTATCCGGGTGATCGTCGTGAGTCCGTGGTCAGTGTGATGGCGACACAGATCGACGTGTCGTCGACGCTGGTGGCGCCGGTGCGCGACACCGGCGGCTGGGACCTTCGCGCCGATGGCGCGTACCAGGAAGGGGAGGTTGCCGGGCTACCCACCGGGTTGTGGTTCGACGACTCCACCGGCATCGTCGAGCAGGAGGACGACGACTTCCTTCGGGTGGTGCAGGAACTGCTGGCCGCCGGAGCGCGACCGGCACGGCTGCCCACGTTGCGCCAGTTGCGGGACATGCCCCCGACGACCCCGGTGACGCCCACCGGATCGGAGCGGTGGGACGAGCAGCTGTACACGTGGCTCCGGGCAGCGGCGACCGGTACCGGTGGCGTCCCGTTCCGAGTGCAGGGCTTCGAACGGCTTGATTCGGGCGGTATCCGGGCATACCCGGTGCAGGGCGACACTGGCGAGGTGGTGTTCGCGTACCTGGATGGCCAGACGCTGCATCGGCTGCGCGGATGGCCGGTGACGTCGACGGGCGGCTACCAGGAGACCGCCGCTGCCGAACTCCCGCCGGGACTGTCGGCGACCGACACCGGAGCGGATGCTCGCACCGACCAGATCGTGCTCACGGTGGAGTTGCTGCTGACCGAGGTGATGGGCACGCGGCTGCCGCCGCGCTCGGAACTGCAGGCGCGGCTGACGTCGTATTCGGACCTCGCCTGGCCCCGGCAGATCTTCCGGCTTCTGCACTGGTCGGCGAAACGATCTGTGGGTGCGGCGCAGTCTGCGGAACCCGTTCCGTTCCGATTGCAGGCTTTCGAGGACGTCGGCCAGGGCAGGTACCGGGCGTACCCGATCGAGGGCGACACCGGGCCGCTGATCTTCGTCTACGAGTCGGCGTACCACGGTATCTACCCACTGCGCAGGCAGGAGTGGGCGAGGTCCGGGAGCGGCGGCTTCGCGCCGGTGCCCGGCGTGCGGGCCGTCCGCCTGCCCGACGGACTGAACGTACGCTCCGCCGACCGCGCCGACGCGATCGGGATGGCCGATGCGGTGGCCCGGTTGATGACCGTGCACGGACATCCGGCGACCGCTGAGGGACTGTGGCGGCACCTCAGCGAGGCGAAGGTCCTGCCCGCCGGGACGGTGCCGGAGCAACCCGCCGACGCGGCCCTGCTCACCGTGATGGGACAGGAGCTCGGCTTCCGGGCACAGGTCTTCGTGACCGACGGCGAGACCGTCGTCAGTGAGCCGGTCCGGGGCGACCTCGGTCCGCTGTTCCACCTGGTCCACGACTCCCGCGACGGCAGCTACGCCCCGGCCTGGTCCGGGCCGGCCGAGGGACTGCTGTCGGCAACGGCTGGGCCAGCGCCCGAAGACGGCTGGGAGGTGACTGCCGAAGGCGAGTACCAGCGGGAGGGGACAGCGCCCCGGCTGCCGGAAGCGCTGTCACCGGGCATGGGCGGGTCGTCGGTGCAGGCCGTGTTGCGGGCGGTACGGGAGTTGGCGATGGCCGCCGACGTGCGGCGGGTACCCACCTCCGCGCAACTGCTGCGGTTCAGTGAAGCGGTACCGGCCGGACTGGACTGGGACCGGGAGATCTTCGAGTGGCTACAGGGCGCGGTCCGTGGCCTCGGCGGTACCGAGGCGTTCCGGTTCCAGGTCTTCGACGAGGTCGAGCCGGACCGCATCCGGTCCTACCCGGCGTGGGGCGAGTCCGGTCCGATGCTGTACCTGCTGCGCACGAACGACAACCGGTATCACGCGCTCTGGAGCGACCGACCGGAGCAACTCGCCGTCTCGCTCGACGCTCTCGTGCACCGGGGCCGCCCGGTGGCGACGGACGAGGTGCGAGCCCGGCTGGCCCGCCTGGACGGCGCGGACCGTGGCCGGTTCGATCGCCGATGGTTGCAGCTCAGCGACCGGATCGAGCGGGCACGGCGGAGCCTGGGCGCCCGCCAGGAGTTGGCCTTCGGCGGCCAGGAGGAGTGGGCGCCCGTCGCCGGACAATCGGTGGCCCTGCTCCGCGCGGACCTGGGCCGGTTCGACGTCGACCTGGAACGGGCGGTGGCCGACGCGGAGCTGGCCTCATGGTTCGGTTTCGGAACGGAACTGTCCGACTGGCACCGGCAGACGTGGGAACTGCTCAGTCGGTTGGCCGGCGTCGACGGCGGCTTCGGGTCCTGGCTGCGGGAGACCGCGCAGGCGGTCGGGTTGTATCACCAACCGAGCAGCGCGCAGTGGGGACAGGAGATGTCCCGGTTGCGCCCCTGGGCCCGGCGACCGGACATTCCGATCTGGGCTCGGCGACGGTTGTTCCACATCGTCGGTCTCACCGAGGCGCTGTACCCGGGCCGACTCGCCGAGAGCGACGAGGCGCAGCGTGCCACGCTGTTGCGGCGGGTACGGCGCCTGGTAGACGCGGTCCGACGTGACCCGCAGTGGCGGCGTACGCCGGGTGTGCAGGATCGGATGCGTCCGGAACTGCTGACCAACCTGCTGCGCGGGTGGCGGGGCGGGTCCGCCGACCGGCCGATCACCAACGACGACCTCCGCGCTCTCGTGGACCTGGTCGACGAGCTCAAACGGCCGGGGCACAAGGTTCGGCTGCACCGCGTGCTGAGCGCCTGGCAGGAGCGATCCCGCTCCACCCGGGCTCGAGCTGTACCGCCCACCGCCGACGAGGCGCTCGCCCTGCCCGTCGACCGGGCTGCGGACCGCTGGGAGCTGCCGAGTCACCTGGTCAAGGACCAACTCCTCGGCCCGGCCGACGCGACGCTGCTCCCGGCCGAGGCCGCTCAGGTGTTGGCGCTGGTCCACGAAGCGGTCGGGCGCGGCGTACCCGATCACGACCCCGGCATGGTGCGGCTGCGGTACGACCTCGAACACCGTTACCGCGGCTTCCTCGTCAACGGCAACCGGTACTTCATGCGTCGCGACGGCATCCCGATCGAGCTGCACGTCGGTTCGAAGCTGGTCAACACGCTGGTCGAGGAGACGTCGACGGGACCCAGCTCCCGGCGGCTGGACAGCGCCACCATGTCCGCGCGCAAACAGAAGTACCTCAAGAAGTTCCTTCGTCCGCGTACCGTTCATCTCCCGTTCTCGGCGCTGTTCGGCGCCCTGACGGCTGGTTTCGTCGCCGTGCACGTCGCGATCACGCGTAACGAGCCGGCGAGCACCATGAGCAGGTCCAGAGGGGTCCTGCACACCCGGATGCTGCGCAGCGGCACCACCGCCACCGCCTTCCGCGCGGACAGCAGGTGGACGGTGACCAGCATCGCCCCCGGTGCCGAATCGGGACAGGCGGTACGCGGTGAACCGCACAGCCGCCTGCTGTCGGAGTCGGTGCTGCTCGACGTGCCGGTCTTCATGACGCGTCCGTCGGCGAACGCGAAGGGCAAGGCCCGGGCCACCGTGCTCTCGGTGTCCGATTCGGTCAGGTCGTCAAACGACGCCGAATCGGTGATCGCCGACTCCGTCATCTCCGAGTCGAGCCACCCGTCACCACAGTTCCGGCAGGACATCTGGGGCAGCGAACCAGGCGGTGACAGGTCACCACCGACCATCTCCCGCCGCAGCTCCACCGAATCGTCCACGTCGTCGGTCGTCCGTCAGCCGAGCAGCTCCAGCAAGACCGAGTCGCGGTCGAGGCGCTTGGTCCGGTGGATGCAGTTCCGGAAGAAGAGTCACGAGCAGTCGGGCATGGACCTGAAGCAACTGCGGCGGACGCCCTCGGGTCGGTTGGTCCCACAGCCGGGCGAGCGACCGTCCGCACGGGAACAGGTGAACGCCGGCGATCTTCCGCCGACGATCGACTTCAAGGGCGAGCTGCCACGGGTGTTCGTCGTCGACGATGTCGGCGACACGACGGCGTTGGTCGACGCGATGACCTTGGCGGCGGGCCGGCCCCTGGTGGTGGGTGGGTCGGCCCGAGCCACCCTGTACGACTTCTCCGACCGAGGCGAGGTCGGCAACACGATCCACGAGATGGTGGACACCTACCAGTACGCCCCGGTCCTGGCCGACGACCGGAACGCCAAGCCCATCGCAGCGGAGCGGGTACGCGCGGACTTCGGTACCGCCCAGTTGCTCTCCGTCACCGAAATGGACGACGACGTGGCGATGCGGCACATCTTCGCCAAGGCGATCGAGGTGGCCGCCGAGACCGGCGTCATCGACGGCCTCAGCGGCACAGTGGGCGCCGGACCCGGATCGCGTTACCGAGGGTTCGGAATTACCGTGTCCGGCGGTCTGCGTTGGCTGGTCGGCAAGTCGTTCCGACGGACTCGCGGCGGCGCCGCCGGCAGCGGTGCGGTGAGCCAGAAGTTCGCCGAGACCGTCGGTCAGACCGCGCTGTACGCGGTCGACGTCACCTTCGACATCGAACCGATGGGTGACCAGCCGGCCCAGCACGCGGTGGTGACCCTGCTCGTCCGGATGCAGGTCGAAGAGGTCCGGCGGCTGGCCGACGCCGACCGGGTGGTCAACCCACAGCGGGTGACCGATCTGACGTTCCGCTACCCGGGCAGGACCAGCGCGCCGAGGGGCGTGGGCCGCATACCCACCAACGGCGATCGGATCCAGCCGCCTAGGTACCTGTCGAGGGAGCATCCGACCACGATCGGAAGCTCGGTGGTGGCCGACCTGACCGGCCTGCGTCACCTGCACGACCGGTTGCTCGGCGAACTCGAATCGGGCAAACCGGAACTGTTCCCCGGCTGGCGGACGGTGCAGCCGTCTGACCGGCACCTGAGGGACGTCTACGACATCGTGCAGAACTACGGCACGCTGGCGGCCGGTCTGGCGCGTACCTCGTCGATCAGTGGCGGCCTGTCTCCGCTGATCGGTAGCGGCATGCGGATGAACTTCCGGCGGTTCGGCCCCCTGCACTCCGACTATTACGAACTCGTGGTCAAGGGGAGGTTGAGCAACCGGCGGCATGCCGGGAGCACAAGCCTGATCAAGCCGGTGGACGTCGCGGTCCTGACCGACCTGGTGAGCTCCACTCACGCCCGTGAGCAGGCGTACTCCACCGGCCCCGAGTTCGCGGTGGCGGTGAAGTCGTTGGCCACCGAGATCGGTGGCCGGTTCGGCGTGATCGGCAAGGTGAGCTGGCCACGGGTCAGATCCGGCGGTTTCGGCGCACCGGTGCTGACGTACCGCTGGGCCAACCGGGCGACCGGGGTGGAGGTGTTCGACTTCGACCTCGACTTCGACGCGCTCTGGCTGCACCACCGACGGCCCGCGCGGTGGCGGCGTTCGGCGCTCGTGGCGTGGGCCAACAGCGGCTGGCGGATGCAGGTCAGCCCGCCGGAACGGCTGCTGACCGGGGACGAGTCGGCGCGGGGGACGGTGAGCCTGTGGACACCGTCGGACCTGTCCTGGCGCGTCGAGCCCGGCGTCACGCCGACTACCCTTCCCGCCGCGACGCACACCCCACCACTCGAGATCGCCCCCGCGGAGGCCCGACTGACATTGGACGGTGCCCGGTCGCAGCTGCTGACCCGTGCCACCCACATCGACGCGATGGACGTACAACCGGGGGTGTTGACGAGCCTCGCCGAACTGGCGATGCGCGACGTCAGCAACGGATCGCCGATCATGACCACCTCGGGGACCCCGGTCAACGAGGCGTTGAACGACGCGCTCGAGGAGTCGGTGCAGAAGGGGCACTTCAGCACACTCACCGCGCCAGGCGGGTTCCAACTGGGCGGTCTGCTCGGTGACGGCAGCTACGCCGACTGGCACGCCGGGGTGGCGGCGCGGATCGTGCCGGTCAACTGGCGACTGGAGCAGTACATCGACGCGCTGTCCGTGGAGGACTACTACCGGGGCACCAGCGGTGCGTTCGTCTCGCGAGGCGGGGGAACCAAGTGGACCGGCGGCGTGGTGCTCGGACCCGGCTGGACTCCCGGCCATCCCGCTGGACGCTTCGCCGGCCGTCTCTTCGGGAGCTACTACTACGACCGGGAGCGGATCCGGGCCATGCGCCGGGAGGTCACCGGCGCCCAGGAACGCAACCGGTCGCACACCGGCCGCTACCTGGTGCTGAAGGCGGATCTGCAGTACCTCGCCCTGGCCACCGCACGGTGGGGCAACCTGCTCACCGAACTGCCCGTCACTCGGGACCTGATGATGATGCTGCCCAACCGGCGAGGTCCGCTGCTGCGGTCGTCGGCTTGGCAGGCGACGGTCCCCGACGCACTGTACGTCTACATCGCCGAGTCGGACCTCCAGGATCTGGCTCTGCTGATCGATCCCCAGGATCCGGCGACGGCGAGGCTGCTGGCCGGGCTGCTACCGCCTCCACTCGGGCGGGAGCGGGCCTGGCGAGCGCCCGAGCCGATGCGGCTCGGGCAGGGTCTGACGATCAACGTTCTCGAAGACAAGATCGACCTGGACGAGCTGAGGGCGTTGCTCCACGACCAACTTGCCGAACAGATCGCCGGAGCGCTGCCCGACGATCTCGCCGACGACGTACTCGGTGGTCTGCGTCACCTGCTGGCCGGGGTCCGCGCTGACGGGGTCAACGCCTTCCTCGACGACCTGCTCGAAGGCGGGATCCCGTTGGTGCTGCGCCGACGGACCTATGCGGGGCGGCGAGTCGTCGAGGTGTCCGTGCGGCTGCGGCAGAGGGGCGAACCCGTCTTCCGGGACCTGCGACACGACGTGAGCATCGAACACCATCACATCGCCCACATCCGGCAGGAGGAGAACGACACGGTCTCCCGCCGCCACCTGGGCGCGCTGCAGGGACTGGCCGGCGACGGCACCGTGCACGGCCCGGTCTTCGCGCTGATGCCGGGGGGTGCGGTGGGAGGCGCTCGGGGCCGATCCACGCACCGTCACCAGGCGCGCTTGCTGCGGGTGCACACCACGGTGACGTCCACCGGGCCGACGGTGCGATTCGCGGTGAATCTCCTACCGGAGGCCGTCGTCGACTACGCGGACGGCATCACCGAAGTCATCTCCGGTGTGCCGATACAGCCGCTGGTTCGGGTACCCGAGACGATGAGCACTCCAGCGCTTCCGGAGGGCGGCGACGTGGCGGACGTTTCGCCGGGGCCCGCGACGATCCGGTTGTTGGCGTCCTGGGAGGTGGAGCCGGCCCGGCTGGTGCGATGGAAGAACGACCCGCTCGCGGTCCGCCTACCCGCGTTCTTCGGGCCCGGCCAGGCCCGGGGAGCCGTGACGCTGCGGCTCGCGGCGCAGCGCCTGCTCACCATGATGGTCACCGGTAGCATCGGTCTGCCGGGCAGCGACCTCACGGCGATGGATCGGATCGGCTCCTCCTACCAGGTGGCCGGATCGGACGCGAGCGCCACCCTGAAATCCCTGTTCACGCGAACTGTCCTGAGCAGCACCTTCTTCCAGATCAACGACGCGAGCGACCGGGACTCCGCCGGCCGCCTGCCGGATGTGGACGGCGAGCAGGCCGGGCTGGCCCTGCCGACGGTGTCGGTGCTCTCAGTCCGGAGCGTGACGCAGGGCTCGTGGCGGGACGTGGACGCCCGGCTTCTTGCCAACCTGCGCAACGTGCGCCTGCACTCGGTGTCCGGGTCCGCAGGTGAGGTCGTCCGGATCGAGCGGCGCAAGGTGACGCTCACCCCCTCGGGCGTCGATTACCAGCACGCGGACAGCGGGATCCAGGACCTGCTCTTCCAGACCTCGTTCGACCACCAGAACCAGCGTGACGGCAAGATCAACGAAACCGACCTGTTCGCCCTCACCGGGGTGAACGAGACGTCCAACACCGAGGACGACGCCGTCGGTGACGAGGGTGAACCGGCCGGCTACCGCAGCATCCGCGACATCGGACGTACCTACGAGTACCGGGCCGACGTCGTGTACCGGATCGTCGCGACGCTCGACGGTCGAGCCGAAGGCGTCGAGGTGGTCATCCCCGACGGCTTCTGGTTCCGGCTGCGCGAGCGGGAGGCGTTCACCACCCACCTTATGACGCCGCGGGTCGCCGCGGCGCTGACGTCACCCATCGAGATGGTCGACGCGGCCGCCGCCACCTACCGCAGGGCCGCGCAGGAGGCGGATGACGCCTGGCACCGGATGATCGTGGCCGGGCAGGATCTCACCCAGCGGATCGAGGCCGAGCAGCAGGCGTGGCAACGTCTTCTCGATGCGGTTCCGGCAGACCGCACGAACGACCTGCCCAGCCGTGTCGAGAGCCTGCTCTCGCGATGGACCGCTCATCGCGACGACGATTACCGGCCGCAGATCCAGGAGTACCAGGAGGCCCGCGAGGCGTACGTCGAAGCCCTCCGAGAGGCCTCCGCGGCCAACCGGAGATTCCGCGAGGAGCAGGCTACGCCCGTGTTCGACATCTCCATCGCCGAGCCGGGTGTCGCAGCCGAACTGCCGGCCGGGCGGGCGGCGGCGGAGGCGGCCGACGACACGGTGGCGTTCCGGCGGGAGGAGTTCGGCAAGGCGTTGAAGGCGCTGTCCGGGCCGGTCAGCCTAGCGCGGCTGACGGACGACCATGCCGAGCTGGGGCCGCTCACGGCGGCCTGGCATGAGGCGATCGATCGGGTACGCACGGCGGCAGGCGAGGCAGCAGGCGAGGCAGATAAGCGTCTCGATGATTACCCGAAGTTGCGTCAGAAGGCCGACGAGGCCGCGAAGCAATTGCGGAACCTGCGGATGTCGCTCAAGTACCAGGTCGCCCGCCTGGTGCCGGGCAACGTCTGGCCGGCCGAGTCCGGACCTCGACCGATGGACGACAGCGGCCTGCCGGCCGCGCCGGCCGCCATCGATCTGGACGCACCAGCCGGCGGAGAGTTCGCGGACGCGGGTGTCCGTTTCCCCGGTGGTCGGTACTGGCCGCCGGAGGCGGGTGGGGCGGAGCCGGCGGTGCCGGAGTCGTTGCCGGTCATCGAGGGTGCGTTCCTGGCCGCGCTGCACGGCGATCGTCGGGGCGTGCGGATCAACGGTCGGCACGTCGCGGTGGCCGGGTTCGCCGAGATCGTGCGGAGGACGCCGGGATGGTCGGGGCAGCCACTGGCACTGGCGATCTGCGACTGCGCCACCGACACCTGGTCCACCCGGTTCGCCGACAGGCTGCGGAGGATCCTGCGGGTGGACGTGTACGCCAGCGACGGCTGGGTGGAGACCGACGACGAGCGGCTGCGGGCGTTCCGCGTGGGCTTCGCGCCGACCGGCGTGCCGGCCTCCAGTGAAGCGGCCCCGGCCGTCGACGAGAAGATCGTGGTGCGGCGTGATCTGGCGGCGTTCTGGCGGTACCCGGCCGACGGTGGTGATCCGGTGCGGGTCGGGCCGGAGCTGGTCGCCGTACCGGCGGTCGAGTCCTTCCCGGGTCTGTCGTGGTCGCTCGATCCGGGCCCGGTGGGTGGGCTCGCCGTGGCAGGCCCGGAGGTGCAGCGTGCCTCGTACGAGTTGGCCCGGACCCACATCGAGGCGCTGACCCGCGCCTGGCAGAGCACGGCCGTCGCGGGGGCGGCCGGTGCACCTGCCGGGTCGGTATGGATCTCCGACCGGTCTGACCCGGGCGGCGCGGATGCGGCCAGGTCCGCCGCCGAGGAGGCGTTGCAGGAACTGGCCGACCACCTCGCCGCTGCCGAGCAGATGCCGGCACCCTCGGTCGAGCTGCTGCCGCACACCGGTCCGTCCGTCGGCCTCGACCCGGTCAACTGGACGGTGCGGATTGCGGTGGACGAGCCGGACCGAATGCTGATGGATCTGCGGCGAGCGGTCCTGGCCGCAGCACAACACTTCCTGGCGCACCGCCTCATGGCGGGGATCGGTGACGAGCGGACCGGCCGGGACGCTGTCGGTCGGCTGGCTCTGGACGCGGCCCGGCGGCACCCGCTGTCCACCGAGGACGCCCAGTGGAACCTGGCCGTGGCACTCCGGCGGGATCTGTACCACCCCGAGTATGGCGACGCCGTCCGTCGGCCGGTCCGGGAGCGACTGCACCGGGCCGCCCGCGACGCCGACCGGCGGCTCCGCCGTGCTGAGAACATTCCCGGGTTCAGTCCACGGGTACGCGAGCGGCTGGCCGAGTCGCGAAACGAGGCGTGGCAGCGGTACACGTCCGCCGTGGAGTCGTACCACAGCTCCCTGACGCAGAGCCAGGCCGAGGCGCTCGAAATGGCCGCGTCGCAGTTCGGCTCGACCCGGGACTGGCGGTCGGAAGTCCTCGGCGCCGACATCATTGCGCCGAAGGGCCACTGGTTGCTGCCCCGGGCCGGCGGTCTGTACGTCGGCCCCGACACGCAGCGGCTCGGTGAGCTGCCGGACCGCCCGGCGCATCCGTCGCGGCTGCGTCTGGTGGTGGACGCCCGGAACGCCGGATCGCTCCGCAGGGCGCAGCGGTGGGTGTGGGCGGCGGTGCAGGCACTGCCCGGTCACCTCGCGGATCGGGTGATGGTGGAGTTGCTGCCGCCCAAACCGCTGGATACCGCCAGGGCGATCAATCTGGCGGCCCGGCTCGGTGGCTCCGGCCGTTCCCTGCTGCTTGGCCGAGACGCGGTGACCGGCGTACCGGCCCGGTCGGAGCAGGTCCGGCCGCTGCGCGCCGGAGGCTGGGACAGCCTCGTCGCGACGGCTACCGAGTTCGAGTTCCGGCCGAGGGACACCGCACCGCCGTCGACGCTGCGCCTCGGCCCGTCCCTGCGCCTGCCACGTCGGCCGGACGGGACCTACCAGCTCGCCGGTCACCGCGACTGGTGGCTGGTCCTGGACGATGAACTGTCGCTGGGCGGGGCTGCGACAGGGCCGGTGCCGTGGGCGGCGGTGACGCAGGCCCGCCGGGTCGCGCGGGCACTGGCCGGCGGCGACGAACTCCATCCGGCACCGCTACGGACGCCGGTCGACGTGGCCGCACCGCTGCCGACGTCGTCCGAGCCCTACACCGCAGAGCCGGACCTGTTCGGCTCGGTCGAGCCGGCGCGCTATTCCTGGTCCGGCGGTGGCGGCGATCTCGGGTTCGCGCTGCCGGACCTGGTGCATGCGCTCGGTGACCTCGCCGGAGTCGACTCGGACGCGCCACCGGACGCGGCCCGCCCGGCGTGGACCCGGCTGGCCGAATCCGTCGGCATCGGGTCCGGTGATCCGTTGGCGCTGCTCGACGTCGGGTTCGTGGCCGCGCTCGCGTACGGCATCGGCGGCCTGGCCTCGGCCCGGTTGACCGCGGTCCGGCAGCTCGTCGCCCTCGACACCGGAGTCTCCGCCGGTGCGGCAGCCGCCTGGCATCGGAGCCCAGCTCAGCTCACCGCTCTGCTGCACGAGCTGTGGGGACTGTCCGACCCGGACCCGGACACACCGCTGGCCCGGGACTGGCTGGTGGTCGCCGTCGAGCTGGCTCCCGGCGCCGCCGACCTTGCCGAGTTGGCCCACCGTCGGCGGCAGCTCTACGCCACGGTCGACGCCTGGATCGACTCGGCCCGTCCCTTGTTCGGCGGACGGGTGTGGTCGGTCGGCGGTGCTGGCATCGAGGACCCGTCGCCGGACGGAGTGGTGATCGCCTACCCGGCTCACGACGACGGCTGGCCGCGTCCCCTGGACCCAGCGGTCGGTGTGGCCGGTGGGGCGGCCTGGCTGACGGTCCTGCTCGACCGGGCCCGCGGCGCCGATCCCGACCGCTTCGGCGGCCCGGTAGTGGTCCGGCCGGTCGGCATCGACGCCCGGTGGCTAGCGGAGCTGCGCCGACAGGCCGGCGCACTCGATCACCGGCTGTCGCAGAGCTTCCAGGTGCAGCCACCCCGCGCGCACACCGAGCCGATCCTGCGTCTGCGGGGCGGACGGGGAGCCCGGGAACTGGAGTTGCCAGCCATCCTGAAACGGCCGGACCCGCAGCGGACCGATGCGCAGTGGGCGATCGCCCGGTCACCGCACGGACTTCGGCTGGATGCCGACGGTGACGTCGGCACCATTCTGGAAGTCGTCGAGCCGCCGTTGCTCGTGCTCGACGACGAGGTGGTCGGGTTCGAACCGGCAGTGATACATGCCGCCACGGCCGAGGCGGCCCGGCGGGCCATCCGGCCGGGCACGCTCGGCTCCCTCTTCCCCGACTACACCGTGGTACCCGAAATGCGGAACGTGCCGCTCGAACCGCTCAGCGCGCGCACGTACGTACAGCACAACTACGGCTTCCCGGTCGAGGACATGCACGAGTTCCTCCGCGACCTGGTCGACTACCCAGGCCAGGTCAGGATCGTGGAGTTCGGCAAGGCCGCCGAGCTGACCGCGCAGGGACTCGTCTTCGGTGAGTACGTGGCGACCGCGTTCAACGGCGGCGTGACGCCCGACCTGACCCGGCCGTCACCCGCCACCACGCTGGCCGGCTACCTGGCTCAGGAGTACACCCGGGTGGGCGCGGTCGCGTCTGCTTACCACACCAGGGAACACCGGCCGAAGAACCTGCTGCTCTGGGCGACCCGGGAGACCTGGCGGGCCGCGCTCGCCGCGCTTCCGGCCGAGTTGCGCCGCTACCTGCACACCCACGCGGACTGGGTCCAGCAGCAGTTCGTCACGCACTTCCAGACCCACCACGCCGAACAACTGGCGCGGGCTGGACGTGGCGCGGATCTGTTGGACGTCGAGGTACCGGGTAAGTCGTTCACCCTGCGCCAGGTGTTCGACAACGTGGTGCGTACCAACCCCGACCGGCCGATCACGCCGGCCGAGGCGCTGAACATCCGCACCTACACCGACGAGATCGACTCCAACGAGGGCCACCTGCGCCATGTCGCACTGCGGGTCGGCGAGGGGCGCATTTTCGGGGCGGCGCACCCGATGTTCGCCTCGCTCCTCGAACGCGACAGCCAATGGCTGTGGCGCCGGGTACGACGGGGATACCAGAAGGTCGCCTTCGCGCGTACGGCGTCGGCCGCTCCACCCACCGTCGCGCTGGCGGACCTGGTGGCGGACCTGCGACGCCAGGTGGCGTCCGGTGAACCGGCCCCGGGTGGCCCGGCCGGGCCCGGACCGGTCTGGCAGGGGGCGCTGCGGCTGCTGACCGGGCTGCTGGAGCACCCGGACCGGCTCGACCTGTCGGCGGCCGGCGACGTGCTGGACCAGGTGCCGCCGCAGCGGCGCGTCGACCTGGCGATGTCGGTGCTGGAGAGCGTGCACCTGCGGCTGGATCCCGCGTTGCGCCGCCGGATCCAGATCGTCGACCTGCGTGCGGTCGAACTGCCTGAGCGCTCGTGGCCCAAGGTCCACGAGTGGTTCCCGAAGGCGGAACTGCGCGTCGTCGACGAGCCGGTCCAGCTCCCACTGGGCTGGACGCAGGTCAGTGACCGGTTCGGTGGGGCCAACAGCGCGCCGGTACGGGTGCCGGTGAACGAGGTCGCGCAGCGGTTGGTGGAGTTGGCCGGGGACCGACACCGGTTGACCGGATTCGCGCGTGCCCTGGGGCTGACCAGCGACCCGGCCACCGGTGCCGACGCCAGGGAGGCGCTGCACGATCTGGCGTACCTGACCGCTGCGGTGTCCGGCGTGAGGTTCGGCCGGGCCGACCTGGAGCGCCTCGTCGGGCTGCTGACGGCGCTGCGCAGCGACCGCCGACTGGTGACCTGGGGTGACCTGGAAACGGCGGTCGGCCGGCTCTCCGCCGACCAGCCGTGGATCGTGACGCTGTCCGTGGCGGACGTCCGCTGGCTGCTGGAGGTGCTGGCCGACGGCGACCGGCGGGCAGCGCACGCGCTCCTGCGTGAGGCGGCGGCGCTGGCCCGGTGGGTGTACGGCCCCGAGCCGCGCGAGGGAAGCCTGGCCCGGTTGGGGCAGACCATCAAGGTCCTCACCGGGCGGACCTTCGTCGGGGAGACCGACCTTCGGCAGGCCGTCGTCGCCGTTACCGGCGGCGACCCGGCGAACCTTCCCGGAACCGACGTCGCCCTGACGGCCACGCTCATCACCGACCTGGACAAGCGCGAACCGGTGACGGTCGACCTGTTGCGCGAGGTGACGGCACTTACCGCCCGGCTCTTCGATCGCCAGGACCGGGCGGCGGACCTCGTCGGCACGGCCCGGCTGGTGTCCGTGTTGCCGGACCGGCCGAGGCTGGACGACCCGGCCGCCCTGATCCCGCCGTTCCGGAAGCTGGTCTGGAACGACCTACGGGTCTCCGAGATGCAGCCACGACACCTGCGCTGGCTGGCTCAGATTCTGCACGCGTTCCCTGACGATGCGCCGGAGATGCTGCAGTTGTTGGCCCGGGACACCGCTGTCCTGTTCGGTGAGACGGCCAAGGCGGACAACATGGTCGGCTTGGGTCGCCTGATCGGCGTCCTGGTCGGTCCCGGTCGCTGGAACACCAGGCTGGACAGCCTCATCAGCCTGTTGAGTTACCTGGAGCTTCCCGCCGACCGCGCGCGGTTCTATCCATCCTATATCGACCTGCGAGCGCTGATCCTGGAGATTCGCCGGGCCGACGCGGAAGGTGTAGACGCCGCCGCTGCGGTACGCGGCTTCGCCCGGCTCGCCTGGTCCGTGTTCGGCCCGTCCGCCGACCAGCAGCCGATGGCGGGGGACCTGGCGGCACTGACCTACCTCGTCCAGGCGTTGGAGCTCGACCTATCGTCGGAGAACCGGGACGGACTGGTGGCCGCCGTGCGGCGGGAGATCTTTGCCGACGACCCGCTCTGGACGGGCGGTGCCGCCGAGGTCCGAGCAGTGGCGAGAGCGTTCCTCGCGGACGGCGCAAGCAGCGGGAGCGCGCAGCGGCTCCGGCGTCAGGTGTGGGCGTTCGAGCCGCCCGGTACCCCGGCCATGACCGAGCTGGCGCAGAACTGGCGACAGACCCTGCAGGGCTGGCTGGCGGGTCTCGCTCCGGCGGACGCCGGACCGGGCTGGTTGGCACACCAGACCGGTCTGCGACACGGAACCGGCCTGCGGCAGCGGTTCGGCCGGCTGCTCAACGAGGGCCTGCCGGCGGACAGCGCCGAGCAGCAGTCGTTGCTGACCATGAGCGTGTGGGTGCGGGCGCTGTTCGGCACCCGGACCACCGTGGCGCATGTCGCGTCGATGCGCCGGTTGTCGGCCGCGCTGTCGGAGAAGGACGGGACCCCGATCCGGTGGGGCAACCGCTTCGACACGGCGGTGTGGGCGCTGCGCGGTGGCGACTCCGCCACGGTCAGCCACGGCGAGCTGAGGCGGCTGCTGGCGGCCGTGGAGCACGCCAAGACCACCCGACGTGACCGGCCGGTACGGGTGGCGGACCTGCCCGCGGCCTGGGCGGCGGTGGGCAGCGCGCCGGAGCCGGCCGGCGGCTCCGCGCCCGCATCGCGGGGCGGGCGCAAGGACCAGGTCGCCGGACTGACGGCGGGCGACGTGTGGGCGACCGGCGATGCGTCGCGCGCCTCGGACGACAGCGATCTGCCGGCCGCGTCCACGCCTGCACCGTACGACGGCGTGGGTGCAGAGTTCGCGGACGCAGGCGTCGGTTTCCCCGGCGGGCGGTACTGGTCGCCAGGGGCGAGCGGTCCGGAAGCCACTGTGCCGCAGTCGCTGTCGGCCATCCCCGGTGCCTTCGTGGTCGCGGTGCACGGCGACGCCCGAGGCGTACGGATCAACGGTCGGCACGTCTCGGTGGCCCGGTACGCCGAGATCATCCGTGCGACGCCGGGGTGGCGGGGACAGCCGCTGGCGCTGGCGATCTGCGACTGCGCGACGGACTCCTGGTCGACCCGCCTCGCCGACACGCTCCGCCGCATCCTGGGCGTGGACGTGTACGCCAGTGACGGCTGGGTCGAGAGCGAGCCGGGGCGGCTGCGGGCGCTGCACGTCGGCTTCGACGCGACCGGCGAGTACGCGCTGCGGCGCGACCTGGCGGCGTTCTGGCGGTACCCGGCGGACGGCAGCGATCCGGTGCGGATCGGGCCGGAGCTGACCGAGGTGCCGGCGGTCGGGCAGCCGTCGGCACCGCCCACGTCGTTCGACCCGCACCCGGCGAACGGGTTCGCCATGGCCGACCCCGAGGTGCAGCGGGCCTCCCACGACCTGGCCCGGGCCCACTTCGACACGCTGCTGCGAGCCTGGCAGAGCACGGCCGTCACAGGGGCGGACGATGCCGCTGTCACCGCCGCCGAGGACGCGCTGCGGGAACTGGCCGCTCATCTCGCCAGCGTCGAACAGATGCCGCCGCCCTCGGTCGACCTGCTGCCGCCGGACACCGACGGCATCCTCGGCGTGACCTTCGACCGTTCCACCTGGACCGTGCGGGTGGTGCTGGACGAGCCGGACGGGATGCTCGTCGGGCTGCGGCGGGAGGTGCTGGTCGCCGCGCAGCACTTCCTCGTGCACCGTTCGGTCGCGGCGACCGGCGACGAGCGGTCCTGGCAGCAGGTCACGCAGGGGGTGACCGACCAGACCGCGCTGGACGCGGCCCGCACGAACCCGCTGCCCGTCGACGACGATCGGCACGGTCTGGCCACGGCGCTCCGGCAGGACCTGTTCGACCCCGCGCACGGCGACGCGGTCCGCAGGCCGGCCCGGGAGCAGCTTCACCAGGACGGCCGCGACGCCGACCGGCGGCTGGCCGAGGCGACGGAGACCCCCGGCTTCAGCCCCCGGACGCTGGCCTGGCTCGGTGTCGCCCGCGAGCAGACCTGGGAGCGTGCGACGACGGCCTCCGCACTGCACCTCGCGTCGCTGGCCCAGACGCAGGCGGACGACCTGGAACTGACCTCGTCGACCCTCGGCTCGGCCCGGGACTGGCGGGTCGATCTGGCCGACGCGGACCTCACCGCACCGCCCGGACAGCACCTGCTGGCCCGCCCCGACGGCCTGTACGTCGGCCCCGACCTCCAGGCCCTCGGTGACCTGCCGGAACGCTCGTCGCACCCGAGCCGCCTGCGGGTGGTGGTAGACGCCCGGGCGGCTGCCGCCGCATCGGCGGTGCACGCGGCGCTGGACATGCTGCCCGATCACCTCAGGGCACACGCGATGGTGGAGGTGCTGCCGGCGGCACCGCTGGCGACCGATCAGGCCGTGGAACTGGCTGACCAACTCGGCGGGAGCCGGTCGCTGCTACTGGGCCGCGGCGCGCTGGCCGAGGTGCCGGTGCGATCGGGGTGGATCCGTCCGCTGCGTACCGGCGGGTGGGACAGCCTCGGTGCGACGGCCACCGAATTCGAGTTCCTGCCGTCGCACGCGGCGGCGTACTCGGTGCTGCGGCCCGGTCCGGGCCTGACGCTGCCGTCGACCCGGGGCGGCGGCTACGCGCTCACCGACCACAACGACTGGTGGCTGAGGCTCGACGACGAGCTGACCCTGCACACGGGACCGGCGGACGAGCCCGCACCCTGGGCGGCGGTGGTGCTGGCCCGCCGGGTCAGCCGGGCCCTGACCGGAGGCGACAGCGTCCATCCGCACCCGCTGCGGGTCCCGAACGTGGTGGCCGGTCAACCTGCGTTCCCCGACCGACTCGCACCGACGGCGGACACGTCCGACCTGATCGAGGCCCTCTTCGGGGCGATCGACCCAGGTCGTTACCGGTGGCCCGGCGACGACGGTGGCATCGCCTTCGGCCTGCCGGACCTGGTACGCGCCATCGGTGACCAGGCGAGCACCACGTCGAGTGAGCCGCCTGCGGTCCGCCTGTCCTGGTCACACCTGGCCGAGTCGGTCGGTGTCGACCCGCGCCGCCCCTCGGCCCTGCTCGACGCCGGGTTCGTCGCCGCGATCGCCTACGGCATCGGTGGGTTGAGCTGGCCCCGGCTGGCCGCAGCCGGTCGGCTCCTCGCCCTGGACGGACCGGCCGGCGACGTGGATCCGGCCCGCCTCACCGCCTTCGTACACCGGCTGTGGGCGCTGCCCGCACCGGCGTCGGACGAGCCGTTGGCGCTCGACTGGCTGGTGACGGCGCTGGAGCTGGCCACCGGTGCGGTCGACGCCGACGAGGTGGCGCAGCGGGTGACGCAGACGTACGCGACGATCGACGATTGGATCGGCTCGGCGCGGTCCTCGTCGGAGGGACGGGTGTGGTCGCTCGGCGGTGTCCGTGCCGAGGAACCGTCGCCGGACGGGGTGGTGGTCGGCTACCCGGCCCGCGAGGACGGCAGGCCCCGGCAACAGGACCCGGCCGTGGGCGTACCCGGCGGGGCGGCCTGGCTGACCGTTCTGCTCGACCGGCTGCGGGCCGCGAACCCGGACGTGTTCGACGGGCCGGTGGTGTTCCGGCCGGTCGGCCTCGGCACCCGGTGGTTCCCGAAGTTGTGGTTCCGAGCCGGCGAGCTCGACCACCGGTTCGGCCTGGACTTCCAGGTGCAGCCGCCGCGCTCCTTGACGGCCGGTAGCGGCGAGCAGGCCGACGCGGCCACGCCGCCGACCGGTACGGCACCGACGGCCGCCCTCGCGCGCCATCGTGCCCTGGCCGGGCTGACCGGGGTCGCGTCGGGGACGAACGCGTTGACCGACGTCGCCCGGCGGGAGACCGTCCGGCTCCGGCGGAGGATGGCGGCGCATGCGGAGGCGTCGCCGCAGACCTCAGCCGTCATTCACGTCGCCGAGGAGGGCCGGGGCGGCACGACCTTCCGGGCGGTGCGGGTGCTCGTCGACGAGAGCGGTCTGCGCGGCCTCGACCCGGAGACCGGGCTGCCGGACCGGGACTACCGGTGGGCGGGTAACGGCCGGTGGGAGACCGTGGGCCGGCTGCGCGGCGGGCGGGGCGGCAAGGAACTGGAGACGTCCCGCCTCAAGTGGCCCGGTGACGCGTCGCCTCGCAATGCCAGACGGATCGCGACGTCCACGGACGGATTCCGTCTCGATGCGGATGGACATTGGGGCGACGTTCTGGAGATCGTCGAACCGGCGACACTCGTGCTGGACGACGAAGAGGTGGGTGCAGACCCGCACTCCGTGGCCCGGACGACCGCTGACGCGATTGCAAGGGCATCGCAGCCTGTCACCCTCGGCGAGGCGTTCTCGGACTGGGCGGTCGCTCCCTATTTCCGGCACATGGTGATTCTTCCCAGTAGGAGTCACGGCATTGAGGCACAGCACAATTACGGTCTGCCGGTCGAGGGCATGTACCGCTTCCTGGAAGACCTCGTCGACCATCAACGTCGGCACCACCCCGAAACGCGCGTCGACAAGCTGGCCCTGCTCGACGAAGGTCTGGACTTCGGCCGGCTGATCGCCACGGAGTTCAACGGTGGCCTGCGCCCCGATCTGACCATGTCCTCCCTGGCCACGACCCTCGCGGGTTACCTGGCTCACGAGTACACGCGGGTCGGTGCGGTCGCGTCGAGGTTCTATCAGGTCAGAACTGTGCCGAAGAACCTGTTGCTGTGGGCCACCCGGGAGACGTTCCATGCCGCGCTGATGGCGCTTCCGCAGGAGTTGCGGCAGTACCTGGCGACGAACGCCGCACGGATCCAGCGCCTGTTCGCCGACCACTATCGTCGGCGCTACGGCGTCAAGCTGGACCTGAACGTAAGCCCGGGTGAACTGCGGAACCTGCTGGACGATCGAATGCCAGGTGGAGGGTTCACGGTGCGGGATCTGCTGGACAACGTCCTTCGCCCGAATCCCGGCCGGATCATCGGGGTGGCCGAGGCGCTCGGCATCACCACGGAATTCACTGCGGTCGACACCAACGAAGGGCATCTGACCCACGTCGCGTTGCGGGTCGGGGAGGAGCGGGGCTTCGGCCATGCCACAGCATGGTTCCGCGCCGAGGTCGAACAGGACGAGGAGTGGCTCCGAAGGAGGGTGCGTAGGAGTTACCAGCGGGTCGTCCTCGAACGCTCGGCACAGAAGTTGGTCAGCGCGGTCGATCTCGTCGAGGTGGAATCCGATCTTCTTCGCCAACTGTCGTCGCTCGACGGTTCGGCCGAGGGGATGGGCCGAGAGGCGACCGACCTGCGCCGTACCTGGCAGGGCACGCTGCGATTGGTGGTAGGCCTTCAGGACGTACCCAGCCGGCTCTCCCTGTCGACGGTCGCACCGTTGTTGGCGCAGGTCCCCGAGGGCCGCCGACCGGTTCTGGCAATCGGCCTGCTGGAAAGCGTGAACCTGCGACTGGATCCGGCGCTGCGACGGCAGATCTTCAACGTGGACGTGCGCGGAGCAGGCCTGGCCGAACCGGTCTTGCTCAAGGTCCAGCGGTGGTTCCCGAAAGCCTGGCTTCGGGTGGCGGACGACCAGATTTGGCCACCACTGCGGTGGGCGCAGCTCAGTGACCGGTTCCGTGGGGCGAACACCGCACCGGAGCGCGTGTCGGTCCGGCAGGTTGCCGAACGGCTGGCGGACCTGGCCGGGGGCGCGTACCGGATCACGGAGTTGGCCCTGAACCTTGGGGTGGAGGCCGATCTGCCCAGCGACGCGGATGCGGAACAGGTGCTGTACGACATCGCCTACGTCACCGCTCCCGTGTTCGGGCCTGCGTTCAGCGCGAACGACCTGGCACGGATGAGCCGGCTCCTGCTGGTGCTGGGCCGCGATCACCGTCCGTACACGTGGGAACAGATCGAGGTCTCGGTCGGTCGGCTGCTCGGTGCGCCGACGCCTTCGGTCACATTGTCGTCGCGGGACGTGGCGGCACTGGAGGCATTGATCAGCCCCACCGACTCGCCGGAACTGAATCGCGCAGCGCTCCGCAACCATCTGACCAGAGCCGAGATGATCTTCGGGAGCGAGTTCAAGGCGGAAGACATCTCGCGACTCAGCCGCGCCGTGCCGGTTCTGTTGTCGCAGGGACTTCTGGTTGATGACATGAACGCGGCCCGGGCCAGCCGAGCGAGGGTCGCCATCGATGTCGTCGCCACGTTCCGCACACTCATGATGCCCACTGAGGTGAGGAGTCGATTCCTGCACGTGCAGCGGCTGGGTCAGGCCCTCTTCGGGGCGTATCTCCGAGAGCCGGACCTGGTCGGTCTGGCGCGGCTGGTGACCGCACTACCGCAGGGGCTGCCGCTGGACCACACCGCCAGGCTGCAGCGGGCGGTCGCGTCTCTGCTGCGGCGTCGTCTGCCGATGCTCGGCGAGATCCGGCCGATGCACCTCCGCTCGGTGAGCCGCCTCTTCATTCATCCGTGGGCCGATGTCACGGATGAGATTGATTTCCTCGTCAAGGACACCGTCCTCGTCTTCGGGCGCAATGCGGATGCGGAGGACCTGGTCTGGGTGAGTCGCCTCACCCAGGTTCTCCGCGCCGTTGCCATCGACCGCCGGCCCAAGCTGGCTGACGTGACCGCCCTGTGGGTACGGGCAAACGGTCTCGTCCTGGCGCCGAATCGCTCCGATCTGCGGGCACTCATGCACATCGTGCGCGATGCCGACGCGCGCGACGCGGACCCCTATCCCGAATTGGTCGACCTCATCACCTTGGCCCGACAGGTGCTGGGGCGGTCGGTGCGAGGCGGGGACCTCGCGACGCTCGCCCCCCTCCGGGCAGGCGTGCCAGTCCCGCCACCCCCACCCCCGGCAGATCGAGTCGCCGCGGAGGGGACGCTCATCGTCGTCCCTGAGCCCGGTGCGGCCGGGCGGCACGGTGCCGCCGACGCCCGCGCCAATCTGCTGATCCGCTCCATCAGTGGTGGTGATGCCGCGACGATCCGAATGCTCTCCGACCAGACTGACGATGCGAGCACCACTGCTGTCGAAGACGCAGCCGTAGCGTTGCTGGATCGGGTGCTCGCCATCCTCGACGGTCGGCCGGGCCCCCACGTCATGCCGGTCGATCTCGTCGTCGATCTCGTACCGCACAAGCTGGACGCGAGCCGATCCCTCCGCGAGCTGGGAAGACGCAGGCCGGAGCACCACGAACAGCTGGGCGCGCTCAGTCGGTCGCTCTTCGTCTGCCCGCCGGGGACGCCGCCGCGGCCATAACGGGGACTGTCGCGCGTCCCGTCCGGGATGCCACGGTGACGGCGAGACGATGAGGAGCCGTGGCATGGTCACCCACCTTCCCTTGATCACCCGTCCGATGGCGGAGCTGTGCGCCGACGGACGTACGGTGTTCCTGCCCGGCGGGGCGATGGCCGTCGGGACCGACGCGATGCCCACGGCCGACGACCCGTTCGTCCGGCGGGCCGACGCCGCCGCCAGGTTCTCCGGCCCGGTGGCCACGCCACTGTTCCCACAGGCCGACTCGGATCTGTTGCGTCGTATGCTGGACCGGCAGTCGGCCGAGCAACTCGACCTGATGCCGGTGCACTGGCCGGACTCGGCCGGACCGGCGTCCCTGCCGGCGCTGGCACAGTGGGCAGACGACCTGCGGTTGTCGGCGCAGGTGCTGCGTACCCAACTCGACGGCGCGACGGGCGGCGCGGTGCCGTTCGGACCGCACCGCGTCGTCGATCTGGATGCCGAGGGTCGGATCACCGCAGCCGGCACGGGCGTCACGGTCCGGGTGGTGCCGTCGGACCATCGGGCGCCGAGGCCGTGGGCGGAGGCACCCGCCGACGTGCTGGAGATCCTGTCCGGAAAGCCGTACCTCTCCGGGCGGATCGTCTTCTCCGTCGACGGTGTCGAGGTCGGCCTGCCGGCGGCCCTGACCAACCACCGGTACCTCGCGGTGCTGCGTACCCACGGTCTGCGGTTCGCCACCGGTGACGACGCCCTCGCGGCGACCGGCGCCGAGCGGATCGACGAGCCGACCGGGTACGTCGACCTGGCGTACCGGATGGATCAGGCCGGTGCCGGCGCGCACGCCGTGGTCGTCGTGGACGGCCCGGACGGCGAGTCGATCTACCTCGCCGTCAACGACGAGGCCCGCAACCTCTCGCTGCTCGGCCCGGACGGGTCGGTGCTGCTGCCCGCCACCGAATCCGGCCGGATCCGGCTCGCCCTGTACCCCGGGGAGCCGATGAGCGTCGAGGATCGACTGATCCAGCTCGGCGCGGCTCCGGCCGGGAGCCCGGCCGCTGCGTCCACCGGACCTTCCTGGGCAGAGACCACGCGCAACGAGGTCACGCCTTACACCTGGCAGGCGGCCGACGGCACGGGCCGGGTACTGGAGATCATCGGCCCGGTCGGCGCGGTGTCCACGCATGACCTGGGCATCTTGGCAGAGGCGGCCGAGACCCTCGACCAACCGATCATCGTGCTGGCCACCGACCGGCCCGGTCGGCGGCCCGCCCCGGAGCAGGTGGCGCTGCTGAACCGGCGTCTCTTCGTGCACCTGGGGGAGTCGGTCCTGGCCGGCGGCCACGATCCGGTGCCGGTCGTCTACACCCGCGCGTCCGCGTCGCCGGAACTCACCAGGGTGCTCGACGCGTACGGCGCGCCGCTGGTGTACGAGGCACCCGGACTCTCCGCGCCGGGTGCGGGCGGAATGCCGCTGCTCAACCTCGGTAGCGCGTGGACGGCACGGCGGCCGGGTGGCACCCCGGGCGGGGGCGGCCAGGCGACACCGCCCGTCGTGGACGCGCTCAGCGTGGATCTGATCGAGGCGGCCACCGGCCTGCGTCAGGCGCCAGCGTTCACGCCGCCGACCGTCCCGATGGTGTCATTCCTGTCCGTCCCGCTGACCGATCCGCAGGCCATCGTGTCCGGGCTGGACCGCGCCGGACCGGCCCTGCCCGACCAGCACTCCCAGTTGCGGGAGGCGGTCGACCGGGTACCGTCCCTCGCCGGTCACCATGCGGTGCTCAGCCTGGCCAAGCCGCTGCTGCTCGACGGCCCGGCCGGCGGCCCCGGCGGCGCAGCAGGCACCGGCGGCCCGGCCGGCTCCGCAGCCCAGGTCGGCGCGTTGGCGCCGATGCTGGCCGAGCTGGCCGGGGTGTCGTTCGACGACCGGGCCAGCCACGCGATCCTGGCCGCGATCGGTGACCTGGTCGAGGGCACCCGGTCGGCCGACGAGGTGACCGCCGCCATCTGGGAGTTCAAGGACGACCTGCCGCGCGGCGGCGCGGTCCGGCCGAACTGGATCCGCAAGATCAACGCCCTCGTGCCGCTGGTGGCGGAGGGCCACCGGGAACCCCTCGCGCAGATCCAGAAGGCGATCATGACCTGTCCCGACCCGGACACATGAGCCCGTCCCGGCGACTGAACGGGAGGTCACCCCGGCCCGTCGTGGAGGACATGAACGAGCGGAGCGTGGCCGGATGAGCCGGGTGGCCTTCCACCGTCCGGCCCGCCACATCCTCCCGGCGCTGCCGACGGACCGGATCGTGCTGCCCGTGCCCCCCGAGGTGCCGGACGCGTCGACCGGTTCGCACGCCTGGAACCTGGTCCTCCCGCTGATCAGCAGCGTCGGCATGGCCGCGTACATGGTCAGCTTCGGGCAGCCGGCGACCATCATCCTCGGCTCGGTCTTCTTCTTCTCCTCGATCGCCGCCGTCGTCTTCCTCTTCCTCGGGCAGCGGCGTACCCGGGGGGTCACGGCCCGCAAACAGCGCCGCCGGTACCGCAGCCACCTGCGGCTCGTGCGGGACCAGGCGCGACAGAGCGCCAACGCGCAACGCGCCGCCTCCGCGCTCGCCAACCCCGAACCGGCCCGGCTCTGGTCGATCGGCGTCGGCGGCCACCGCGTCTGGGAACGCCGCCGCGACGACGCCGACTTCCTCCAGGTCCGGCTCGGCCGGGGTACGGTCCGACTGACCACCCCGATCGAACTCGACGCGAAGATCGACCCGCTGACCGACTACGACTGGGAGTCGCAGGAGGCCGCCGAACGACTGGTGGAACGGCTCGGCGTGGTGCCCGAGCAGCCGATGGTGGTCGACATCGGCCGGGCCGGGGTGATCAGCCTGCTCGGCCCGCCACCGGCCACCACGCAGGTCGCCCGCGCGATGCTCTGCCAGGTCGGCGTCTTCCACGCGCCGGACGACGTGCTCATCGCGGTGGAGGCCGGCGGCGACGACCAGTGGCAGTGGGCGAAGTGGCTGCCGCACACCACCGACCCGGAGCTACGCGGCGAGGCGGGCGAGCTGTCCCTCGTCGCGGAGAGCCCCGCCGCGCTCACCGACTATCTGGAGGCCGAACTCCGCCGCCGCCTCGACCAGCAGAGCAACCGGCGCCCGACCACCGGCGGGCCGACCCTGCCCCGGCTGATCCTGGTGTTCACCAGCTTCGACCCGTTCTCCGAGTGGGGCCGCGGCGAGCTGATGGCCGCGCTGCTGGCCGGCGCCGGGCTGCACCTCGGCATCACGCTCGTGTTCCTGGTCCAGCGCGAGTCCGACGAACCGAGCCGGGTCAACCTGCGGCTGCGGTGCGGAGCTGACGGTCAGCTCACCACGGAAGGCAGGGCGGAACTGGTCGTCACACCCGCCACCGACTGCCACGTCGACCAGGTGAGTCTGTCCATGGCCGAGCTGGTCGCCCGGACCCTGGCGCCGCTACGGCTCAGCGACGAACGGGAGCAGCTCCTCGCCCGCACCGTCTCGCTGACCGAGATGGTGCTTGGCGGCGACCCGATGAACTCCGAGATCACCAGCCGCTGGATCGGCGCCGGTGACCCACGGCTGCTGCGCGCGCCGATCGGCACCGACGGGGACGGCCACCCGCTGGTGCTGGACATCAAGGAGTCGGCGCAGGGCGGATCCGGCCCGCACGGCCTGATCGTCGGTGCCACCGGCTCCGGCAAGAGCGAGTTGCTGCGTACGCTCGTCACCGGCCTGGCCCTCACCCACCCGCCGGAGCTGCTCAGCTTCGTGCTGATCGACTTCAAGGGCGGCGCCGCCTTCGCCCCGTTGACCGGGCTTCCGCACGTCGCCGGTCTGATCACCAACCTGGCCGACGACGCCGCGATGATCGACCGGGTGCTCGCCGCGCTCATGGGCGAGCAGCAACGCCGGCAACGCATGCTGCGCGACGCCGGCAACATCGACTCGGTACGCGAGTACCAGAGCCGCCGCGCGGAGGGTGCCCTCGGCACCGACGGCCGTCCGCTCGACCCACTGCCGTACCTGCTGATCGTGGTGGACGAGTTCGGTGAACTGCTCTCCGGCCGACCGGACTTCGCCGAGTTGTTCGTGCAGATCGGCCGGGTCGGTCGAAGCCTCGGCATGCACCTGCTGATGGCCACCCAGCGGCTGGAGGAGGGGCGACTGCGGGGCCTGGACTCCCACCTGTCCTACCGGATCTGCCTGCGTACGTTCAGCGCCAGCGAGAGCCGTACGGTGATCGGCACCACCGACGCGTACAACCTGCCGCCGATCCCCGGTTCCGCGTACCTCAAGGTGGACGAGTCGATCTACCAGCGGTTCCGGGTCGCGCACGTGTCCGCCGGGTACGTCTCGCCCGAGGAACGTGAGCGGGTCAGGGGCGCGAAGCCCCGCAACACCGTCGCGCAGTTCCCGCTGCGGGGCATCAGCCGGATCCGCGAGGAGGATCTGGACGAGCCGCCACCGGCAGCGGAGCGGGGCGGCCAGACCGAGCTGGGCATCGTGGTGGACCGGCTCACCTCGGTCATCAGCCCGGTGCACCAGGTCTGGCTGCCGCCGTTGCCGAAGGCGCTCGCCCTGGACCACCTGCTCGGCCCGGTCGCCCACCACCCCGGCCGGGGCTACAGCGCGAAGCACTGGCCGATGACCGGTTCGTTGGCCGTCCCCATCGGCCTGCTCGACCTGCCGCTCAAGCAGGAGCAGGAAACGCTGATGATGGACTTCGGCGGGGCACACGGCAACATCGCGATCGTCGGCGCACCCCAGACCGGGCGCAGCACGCTGCTGCGGACCCTGATGCTCGCCGGGATGCTCACCCACAGCCCCGACGAGATGCAGTTCTACTGTGTGGACTTCGGCGGCGGCACGCTGCACACGATGGCCGAGGCGCCGCACGTCGGCTCGGTGGCCGGTCGCAGCGATCGTGACCTGGTCAGCCGGATGATCGTCGAGGTCCGGTCACTGATCAGCGAACGGGAGCAACTGCTCCGCGCCCTCGGCCTGGACTCCATCGCCGACCTGCGGGACCTTCGCCGCGCCGGCAAACTGCCCGAGGGCGTACGCGCCGCCGACGTCTTCCTCTTCGTCGACAACTGGGGCGCGCTGCGCACCGAGTTCGACTGGGCCGACCCGGTGATCAACGAGATCGCCGCCCGGGGACTCGGCGTGGGCGTACACCTGATCATCACGACCGGCCGGTGGAACGACATCCGCCCCGCCCTGCGGGACAGCATCGGCACCCGGATCGAGCTGCGCCTCAACGACCCCTCCGAGTCCGAGGTGAACCGCCGGCTCGCCGCCCGGGTGCCGGCCAAGGTGCCCGGCCGAGGTCTGAGCCAGCCGGGCGTCTACTTCCAGCTCGTCCTGCCCCGGATGGACGGCCAGGACAGCATCGACGGTCTGCGCGCGGCCCAGCAGGACGTCCTCGGAAAGATCGCCGCCGGGTGGTCCGGCCCCCCGGCCCCACCGGTACGCCTTCTCCCGGCACGGATCGACGCCGCCGAGGTGCCCGCGCCACCGGACGCCGCGCCGACCGCCGTACCCCTCGGCATCGGCGAGTCCGACCTGAAGCCGGTAACCATCGACCTGATCCGCGACGACCCGCACTTCCTCGTCTTCGGCGACGCCGGTTCCGGCAAGTCGTCGGCCCTGCGTACCTGGCTTGCGGCGCTCTGCGCACGACAGTCCGCCTGGGACGCGCGGGTGGTGCTGCTCGACACGCGTCTCTCGCTGCTCGACGCCGTACCGCAGGACCACCTGGCTGCCTACGCCGGTGACCCGGACACCGCGAGCGCCTACGTCCAGCAGGTGGTCGCGAAGCTCACCGAACGGCTACCGCCGGCCGGCATCAGCCCGCAGCGGCTACGCCAGCGAGACTGGTGGGAGGGGCCGGACATCTATGTGGTGGCCGACGACTACGACCTGCTGCCCACCGGCTCGGCAGCCCCGCTCGCGCCGCTGTCCCGCTTCCTGCCGCAGGCCCGCGACATCGGCCTGCACCTGGTGCTGGCCCGCCGGGTCAGCGGCATGGCCCGCGCGATGGCCGACCCGTTGCTCAACCGGGTCAAGGAGATGGGCTGTAGCGGCCTGATCCTCTCCGGCGACAGCCGCGAGGGCGTCGTGCTGGGCAACGAACGCGCCGCCGCCCGCCCACCCGGCCGAGGAACCCTCGTCGAGCGTTCCCAACCGGGCCGACTGATCCAGGTCGCGCTTCCGCCGCCCGTCCCCGAGACACCCGAGCAGGACGAACCCGACACCGCCTCGACGTGACCGTCCCGGCCGTGGACGTAGTCCCGACGTGGACGGTCGTCCTGATGTGGATGGGCTTTGCGACGTGGATGGTCGTCGCGATGTGGACGCGTGGATCGCCGAGTATCGGCAGGCGCGACCGCCGGCCGACGACGAGCAGGGCTGATGGTCCGTCTCTCGGCCTGTCGAGCTGATGGCGGCAACGAATCACCCTGCCCGACGGCGTAAGCGATTCAGCTCGATAGGGGCGACACCCGCAATTAGACGTGGCGCGGTCGTAGCCGAATCACCGCGACCTGCGTCGGCGGCCGCACCGGCCGACCCCGAACTTCGAGCCTCGGGTGCGGGGCCTCAGAGGGGGAGGCGTGACGTCCCCGTTCTGGGACAGCGGTGTGTCCCCTCGGGAAGCGGGTGGCGCCTCGCCTTGCCGGAGGGGGTGCCGGATGAGGGACTACCGGCTGCTCCGTACGGCCTGGGAGGCTGGGGCCATCGTCGCCGACGGCCGTGCGCGGCCGGGTGGACGCGGATCGGTGGGGAAGGGGTTGCTGTGGTCAGCGGGCAGGCGGATTTCAGCGAGATGTTGGCTCGGACCCAGGCGCTTGAGCACGAGGTCGCCGAGCTGGCGCAGTCGATGAGCAACGCTGAGGTGGTCGGCTCCGCGGCTGGTGGGGGCGTGACGGTCACGCTGGCCGACAGTCAGTTCCAGGCGGTGCACATCGACCCTCGGGTGATGGAGACCTGTGACGCGGAGGAACTGGCCGACCTGGTGTTGGCGGCGTTGCAGGACGGGACCGAGCAGTTGCGCGTGCAGGCTGCCGAGCGGATGACGCTGCTGACCGAGTCGATCAACAGGCTGGCCGGGTAACAACCGATCGTGGACCCCACCGAGGCGACGCAGACGCCGGCCCGGCGGGCGGTGCGGTGGCGCTCGGACTTCGTCGCCGCGTTCGTCGAGCACGCCGGGTCGAAGCCGGCCAGCGACCGGTTGTCGGTCAGGCTGCCGACGCTGATCACGGTCACCGCGGTGTGTGTGCTGCTCTCCCTGGTGGTGGGGATCTTCTGGCAGCTCATCAGTCCACGGTCCAAGGCCGGGGCGGCGGACCCGGGCTACGTCGCGACTGCGGGCTGGGGCTGCGACACCACCAGCGACCGCGGGTTCGACGTGCAGGGGCGGACCGACCAGTGGCGTACGGTGGCCGACGGCGGATGGTCCGAGGGCGGCTGCCGGGGCACCTTCCAGACCCTGCCGATCAGCAACGACGCCGACCAGTCGGTCCAATGGTGGTTCGTACCGTCCACCGGCGGGCAGTGTCGCGTCGAGGTGTACGTGCCTCGTGACCCGTCCGGCGCCGGCAGTTGGGTGACCAGCGTCCGCTACGAGGTGCTGGCCGGTCGCGGCGGCGCCGCGTACGCCGAGTTCGAGATGAACCAGGCGCAGAACACCGGGCGGTGGGTGGACGTCGGCGCGTTCCCGCTGCGCACTAGCGAGTTGGCGGTACGGGTCACGGCGCGGGCGGCGGGAGAGGCCGACGCCCGGCTCGCGGTCTCCGCCGTACGGGCCACCTGCGGCCGGTGACGGTCACCTTCGGGCAGTGAGTCGGACGAGCGGGCAATGAGTCGGAAGAGGGAGGGAAGAGTGCGAGGGCTGCGCCGGATCGTCGTGGTGTGCCTGACCGCCCTGGCCGTGCTCGGTCCGGTCGGTCCGGTCCGCGCTGCCCCGGCCGACCCGCCGCCCGCCCCGGTCGGGTCCAAGTACTACGTCGTCGGTGAACCGGTCGCCGGTCAGCGCGAGTCGCTGTACGAGATCGCCGCCCGTACCCTCGGCACCGGCCGGCGGCACCTGGAGATCTTCGAGCTGACCAGGGGCCGTCCACAGCCGGACGGTGGACAGCTCAGCGACCCGATGGTCCTGAAAACCGGCTGGATCCTGACGCTGCCCGCCGACGCCAGCGGCCCCGGCGTCTACGACGAGTACCCGGTGGTGAACCAGGCGGCACCGCCACCGACCCGGGATCTCGCGACTCCCGGGCGGCAGGGTGCGCCCATCTTCGAGGCCATCGGGGTGTTCGCGGCCGTCATGCTGTTCGCGGTGGCGGTGGCGGTGCTGCGCGGAGGCCGTGGCACGAGAGGGGCCAGCACGCAGACGGTGTCCGCAGCACTGCCGCCCTTGTCGGACCCGCCGCCGCGGTCCGACCCGCCCGTGCCGTCGGACGCGCCGCCGACACACGGTCACCCGGCCCGTTCCGGCCCGCCGCCGGCCGACGCCGAGCGCGAGCTCGTGCTGGCCGGGGCCCACTCCTCCGCGCCGCCGGCCGACGACCCGTACCCGGCGACGGCCACGTCACGGGCTCCGCACCTGCCGCCGACGGCACCCGAGCGACCGATGGCGCCGGAACGGCCGACGGCACCCGAGCGGCCGGCACGGCCGTCGCTGGGCGGTCGCCTGCGGCCGGTGGGACCGCCCTCTCCCGAGCTGCCGCGCCGGACGCCGACGCCGGCCCCGGTGCCGCCGCTGATGGAGCCGCCCGCCGGGCCGGGCCGGCCGGAGGTCGGCGACGCCACCGAGCTGAGCGCCGACCTGCGCGTCGAGGGGCTCAACCTGAGCGTCTCCCTGAACGGGGCGCGGGATGCGGCGGCGGCGCCGTTCGGCTGGTACGGCCCGGGTGAGGCGCCGCCGGCCGCGACCCTGCCACTGCTGCTCGGCGACCGCGACGGCTGGCGGCTCTACGTCGACCTGGTCCGCTGCCCGGACGTCCTCACCGTCGCCGGCAGCCTGCCCGACGGGCAGCGGTACGCGCGCCGGCTGATCCGGCAGGCGTTGGCCGACGGCAACGAGGTGACCGTGGTCGGGGACGTCCTCGGCGAGTCGCTGCCGAACGGATGCAACCGGGTGGCGCAACTGTCCGACGTGGAACCGTCACCGACCCCGGGCATCGTGGTGTGCCCCCAGCTCGCCAACGGCGACGGGCGGGTGTCCCGCGAGTTGCGGACGGCCGGAGTGCAGGTGCCGGTGGTCCTCGGTGAGGTGACGCCGTCCCGCTGGTCGATCGCGGTGCGGCCGACGAGGGAGCCCGATGCCGAGCTGTCCTGAGCGGAGTGGGCTAGGAGGCGGCGCGCCAGCCGTGGCTCAGGTGACCGTGGGTCAACCGGCCGTGCGCCACGCGTCCCTGGGTCACGTGGCCCAGCTCGATCGCCATCCGGGTCAGCTCCGCCTTGTTGGTCACGTTGAGCTTGGCCCGGATCCGCTTGGCGTACGTGTTGACGGTCGCCTGGGACAGCCCCATCCGGGTGGCGATCTGCGCGTGGGTGAGCCCGAGCGCGATCCAGCGCAGCGTCTCCACCTCGCGCGGGGCGAGACCGTTCTCGTCGGCGTCCGCCGGGCGCGACAGGTCCGCCGCGAAGCGGTCGGCCAGTTCCGCGCCGATGTGCAGCCCGCCGGTGGCGACCACGCGCAACGCCAGGCGTACGTCGGGTTGCTCGGCGTACCGGGTGATCACGCCTCGGGCCCCGGCGCGGACGGCGGAGAGCAGGCCGGGCGGCTGCTCCCAGGTGGCGCAGACCAGCGGGGCACCACGGGTGGCGAGCTTCCCGATCAGCTCCAGCACACTCGCGCCGGGCAGCGCCGGCAGGTCGATGAAGATCACCCGGTAGTCGGCCGGTCCGGCCTGCTCCAACTCACCGACTGAGCCGACCGAGGGGCCGAGCGCGAGCCCCGGCTCGTCCTGCACCAGACGTTCCATCCCGACCCGCGACAACGGTTGGTCGCACACGATCGCGACCGTACCCAGATCCTGTTCCATGGCCGTACCCCTTCTCTGCCCGGTGCATCCCACGACGGACGCGGGCCTCGCCGTGTTCAGCGGGGTGATGGCACGGACTCGCCGACGTCGGATTGAGAAAACCGGGTACCGCCGTCCGTTGAGAGGACGTGCAAGGGGGGACATCGAGGAACGGACGGGCGTCATGACCGGCAGGCTGCCGCCGACACCGGCTACCCGGGCGCGCCCGGAGCACCGGCGCATCGACGGGCTCTACGACATCTGGCTGCGTACCGGCCCGGACGGCCTGCTGGTCGCGCTGCGGGGCAACGGGACGCCGCTCGACGCCGTACAGCTCGCCGACCTGGTCCGCCGGGGCGGTGGGGCGGGCGACGACGTCCGGATCATGATGGACGGTGGCGAGGAACACGCGGAGGTCTTCGCCGAGCTGGCCGGGATCCTCGGCCGGGACGTGCTGATCAGCCCGGCCGGCAGCATGCTGCGGTACGACGGAGACCGCGAGCCGGAGCCCAACCTGGTCGACGCCCAGACCGGGCGACCGGCGGAATGGCTCGTCGTCCAACCCCCGGCGATGGCCACCGACCTGCCCGGCTGGTACGAGACGAGCGGCGGCGTGCTGCGTCCCCGGTCCGGTGTCGTCGCCGCGCCGCTGCCCGGTGGGCTGACGCTGGCCACCCGGGCCGATTTCGTGGCCCGCCGGGCCGCTGCGGTGGATCTGGCCCCGGGGCACCCGGAACTGACCACGATCGGGGTGTCGGTCCGGGGCGGCGGCTTCGTGGTCGGCGACTACACCGGCTCCTACCAGGTGACCGGGGGGCGTCAGCTCGCCGCGGCCCTGTCCGACGTGCCGCTCTACGGCAGTGAGATCCGGATGTGGCTGCACTGGCCCTCGGACCCGGAGGAGCGGCAGCGCCTGCACGCCAACCTGGCCGCGTTCGCGGACAACACCGGGGCGATCGTGTGGGCGCCGGAGCGTACCGCCGCCCTGGAGGTCCTGGAGAGCTGCCAGGACCTGAGCGCGGTGGACCGCGCCGGGGGCCCGGCCGAGTGGCGTACCTACCTGCCCCCGATGGCCGGCTCGCCGCGTTTCGAACCGGACCAGGACGGTCGACTGTCCCCGGCCGGGCGGATGGTCGTCACTCCCTATCCGGGCGCGCCCCTGGTCAGCGTCGCGCCTGCCCGCCAGCGGGCGATGAACTCCCGATACAGCAGCCTGCGGGCCCAGCACGGACTGTTCCGGATCGATCTGACCATCCTCAACGACGGCCGGTGGGCGGTGCAGTACGCCGACTCCGGGCCGCACGCGCTCGGGCCACGGGTGCTGCAACGGATGCTGCGTACGGCCGGATGGCAGGGGGAGGACCTGCTGCTGCTGGCCAGCTATCCGGCCTCCGCCGAGGACGGGGTACGCCGCTACGGCAGCCGGTTGGTGGAGGGACTCCGCGCCGAGGTGTGGGTGCTGCCGCCGGAGGCCGCGTTCGACAGCGTCGACGGTACGGCCCGTGCGGTCGACGAGCGGGGCCGTCCGGTCGACTGGCAGCGCCTCGACCTGGACGACTCGCAGCGACGCTGGCAGAGCGACGACGGTGTGCTGGTGACGGCCGAGAGCAGCAACCGTCCGGCCGCCGCCGGCCGCCTGGGCGCCCCCGGCCGCCCGACCGGCGCCGCCCCCCGCGCGCCGGAGCCCACCGCCCCGGACACCGCAGAGCGGAGCACCGCCGCCGAGGCGACGCCGACGGTCGACCGGCAGCGGGCGGGTGAGCCCGGCCTGTCGGCTCCGCCCTCGGTGTCCGACGTCCGGGCGTACGCTGCTCCGCCGTCGACGGGACGCATGCCGGCGGTGGCGTCCGGCCCGGTGTCCCCGGTCCCGGTGCACGCGGCCCTGCCGCTGCCCGCGCCGACGTCCCCCGCCCCGGAGGTGCCCCCGTTCCGGCCGGCACCGCCGCGACCAGCTCCGGGCGCGCCGGATGCGGCTGCCGTGGCCCCTTCGTCACCCGCCGCGCCTGCGGCTCCCTCGTCGCCCGCCGCGCCTGCGGTGCCCCCCATGTCGCCCGCCGGGGCCGCCGGAGCCGACTCCTACTCGAAGTTGTCGTCGGCCGCACCGCCGATTCCGCCGCAGGCCCGGGCGGGTGGCTGGGCCCAGCCCAACCGGACCGAGCCGAGGCGTGTCGACCGGCAGATCGGGCCGCCGCGACCGGCGGTCGGGCCGGTGGCGGGTCCGCGTGCGGGCGCCGGGCCGGCACCGAGTACCGGACCGGGGGAAAACGCCGGGCGCGGCCCGATTGCCGAACCTGCGGTCGGCTACGAGCAGGAGCTGCCCTCCGCCGTCGGTCCGGCCCCGGATCACGGCTCTGGGGACGGGCCGCGCTCCGAGGCCGGTGCGGCGCGGGAACCTGATCCGCGAGCGATGCGACGCCCCGGTGCCAGTCCGGTCATGGAGCCTGGGCCCGGGACGCGGCGGTCCGGTACCGGGCCGGTCGTACAGCCCGGGTTGTCACAACGTCCGGGGTTCGGGCCGAGCGTGGCGGAGGCTGCCGGGCGGCGTCCCGATCGGCCGGCCCCGCCGGGTGGGCCCGAGCTTCCGGTCAGTGCCGCCCCTCGGCTCGGTACGGTCCGTCGGCCCGTCTCGCACGCGATCTACTGGATCGCCGAGCGGCCGACCGTGAACGCCGAACCGGTCGAGCTGTACGTGGTGGCCGGTTGCTCGCCGACCGACGCCACCGGCACCGGCGTACCCACCTCGAACCTGTTCCTGGTCGGTACCCTCCGCCCGCCGGTGCCCGCCGCGCTGCGGGCGGACGAGCACCTGCTGCGGGTACGCGTCCTCGCCGGTGGCGCGGTGGACATGTCCTCGATCACCGTGCACGAGCCACCGGCCCTGCACGAGCTGCTCGTCGACCGGGACGAGTCGTACCTGCTCCCGGGCGGTCTGCTGGGCCGTACCCAGCTCATCGCCGGTTACGGCGTCGACGCGTCGGGGCGGTACGTGGAGCAGCCGGCCGCCTCGTCCACTCCACCGCTGGCGTTGCGCTGCACCGGCGCGGGGCACGGCATCGAGGGGTTGCCGGCCGACCTGCCCCGCTGGCCGTACGAGGCCGACGCGCTCGCCTACGCACTGGTGCGCGACCCCGGGTCCACGACCCGCAGCCAGGGCCTGGTGCTGCTGCGTAACCGGCCGCGAGCCCGTCGGGGCCGGCTGTTGGTGCAGGTGCGGGTGCCGTGGCGGTGTGCCGTCGACGTACGGGCGACCGTGGCGCAGATCGGCGACCTGCCGCAGATCCACTCGGCGGCCGGTTCGATGCTGGAGGCCGGAGCGAGCCTGCTGCTGCCCCGAGAGGCGAATGAGCAGGTCGAGGTCGTCCGGCTGCTCTCGGCGGGCCGGCTCGGCTGGCGGACGGTGGGTGAGCCGGAGATGTCGCTGGCCGACTTCCTCGCCAGCCGGGCCGATGCGACCACCCGGCAGGGCAGCACTGCCGGGACCAGACCTGGGCCCCACTGAGTCCTTTGGCTCACGCCGCCAGCTTTCCCGGTCACTAGCGTCCCGTCTGAGCGGTGCTGGTGAGAGGTCCGGGTCCTGGGGAGGGCTGCAGCGATGGGTGCCAACGTTGGCGTGCAGGAGCGGGTCGAGGCAGATGCCGACCTCGATCACCGGATGCGGCGTGTCTTTGCGGACAACGCCCAACCGTTGTACTACTACCTTCTCCGACTGACCCGGGGACAGGGCCAACTCGCCGAGGACCTGTTGCAGGAGACCATGCTGCGGGCCTGGTCCCGGTTGAGCGAACTGCCCGCCGACGACGCCACGATCCGCCGGTGGCTGTTCATCGTGGCGCGGAACCTCTCGATCGACGTGGCCCGGGCGCGGGCCGCCCGGCCGACCGAGGTCTACGGGATGGACGTGAGCTGGGCCCACTCGCCGGACGACGAGTTCGACGGCCTGCTCGACCGGGCCGCCCTGGCCGACGTGCTGCGCAAGCTCACCCCGGAGCACCGGGCGGTGCTGGTCGAGCTCTACTACGGCGACGTGTCGGTGGCCGAGGCGGCGGCCCGGATCGGCATCCCGGAGGGGACCGTCCGGTCGCGGTCGTTCTATGCGCTGCGGGCCGCCCGGGGCATCATCGGCGGGCCCGGCGCACTGGCGGCCTGAACGGAAACTCCCGACGCGACGGCTGAACGTCGCGACGAGCGGGACCGTCGTGGAGTCGTGAGTCCGCACCGGGACGGGCACGACGAGGGGGCGAGGGAGATGTTGGTCAGCCGGTACCCGTCACGGGTGGGACGGTACGTGGTGGTGGTGCTCGGCGTACTGCTGGCCGCGCTGCCCGTCCTCCCGGCCCGCGCCCAGGCGGCACCGTACGTCAAGTACTACACGGTGGAGTCCGCGTACGCGGGCAAGCCGGAGGGCCTGCGCGACATCGCCGAGCGTTTCCTCGGCGCCCGGGACCGGGCCGAGGAGATCTTCAACCTGAACGTCGGCCGGGCCCAGCCGGGCGGCGGCGCCCTCACCGACCCGAGTCAACTGCGCGCCGGCTGGCACCTCGTGCTGCCGTGGGACGCGGTCGGTAACGGGGTCGAACGCGGCTCGCTGCCGTCCCCGACGTCGCCGACCCCCCGTCCATCGTCGCCCGGGGCGTCCGCCGCACCACCTGCGGCCAACCCGCTGCCCCGACCCTCCATCCCCAGTCTGAGCCCCACCCCGAGTCCGAGCGGCACCAAGAAGCCCGGCTCGGGAGGTGCCAAGTGCGGCACCGCGGCGCGCGGCGACAAGGGAAGCGCCGACTGGGCGGAGCGGCGCATGTCACCGGAGCGGGCGTGGTCCCGTAGCCGGGGCGAGGGTCAGATGATCGCGATCGTCGACTCCGGTGTGGACGGCAGCCTGTCCGAGCTGCGCGGCCGGGTCACCCAGGGCATGGACGTGGTGGCCGGCAGCGGCCGGGGCGACGTCGACTGCCTCGGCACCGGCACCGCGATGGCCGGTATCGCCATCGCGCAGTCCGGCTCCAAGGGCAAGGTGACGGGAGTGGCTCCGGAGGCGACCGTGATGCCGGTCCGGGTGGTCACCACCAAGGCCGAGGCGCAGCCGGCGGACCAGGCGGCCGGTATCGAGGTGGCGGTGGCCGCCGGTGCCACCGTGATCGCGCTCGGATCGTACGTGGACCCGAACGTCCCGGCGGTCGCCGAGGCGATCGCCACCGCCGTCAAGCACGACATCGTGGTGGTCTCCGCCGCCGACCTGGAGTCGAGCGACCCGGAGTCGGGGCTGCCGAACCAGGGCATGTTGCGGGTCGGCGGGATCGGCGGCGACGGCAAGATGGCGGCCAGTTACCGCGCCGGTGGGGTGGACGTGGTCGCGCCCGGCGTGGACGTGGCCAGTCTCGGCATCGGCGGTGCGGGTGACTTCGTCGGCAGCGGCACCCAGTACGCGGTGGCCTACGCGGCCGGCCAGGCCGCCCTGGTGCGGTCCGCGTACCCGAATCTGTCGGCCGGTCAGGTGACCGAACGGATCCGGAACACGGCCAGCCGGACCGCCGACACCCCGGAGGACCCCGCCTCCTACGGCGACGGCGTCATAGACCCGTTCACCTCGGTCAACGCGGCGCTGGAGAACGACGGCGGGGCGGCCGCGCCGAACGGCCCGCCCGCCGGAGACAGCGGATCGTCGACCAGCGGCGGCCAGGTACTCATCTTCGTACTCATCGGGTTGGTGCTGGTGGCCGTGACGGTCCTGTCGGTGTTCCGGCTGCGTACCGTGCTCCGCTCCGACGACCGCAAGGATTCCGAACCGGAGTTCGACCCGCCCGCGAACCGTCCGACCGACCACTCCGATGCACAGCGGTTGAGGTGATCGCCCAGTGACGGGGCAGCCCGCGGTCTCCGCCCCGGCCAGCGCGCCGTCCGGCCGGATCGAACGGGTCTCCACCCGCCCCTGGAGTCGGCACCGCACCATCTCCTCGGCGATCCGGGCGGCCCGCGACGGCGGGGTGGTCTCGGTGGTGGCCGGCGTGTACCGCGAGTCGTTGACCGTCGACAAGTCGGTGACGCTGGTGGCCGAGAACGACGGCGGCGCGGTCGAACTGGTCGCGCCGCACGGTCCGGCGCTCGCCGTACGGTCCGGGTCGGCCACGGTCCGTGGGTTCGTGCTGAGCGGCACCGGTGCCGTGGTGGTCGCCGCCACCGGTCGGCTCGCGTTGGAGTCGACCACGGTCACCGGGGGTGCGGTCCAGGTCAGCGGCGATGCGTCAGCGACGCTGCGGGACTGCGCCATCCTGCGTACCGGGGCGGCTCCCGGGCTCATCGTCGCCGACCAGGCGACGGTGGAGGGCTCGTCGGTCGAGGTGACGGAGACCGGGGGCGCCGCGGTCGAGGCCGCCGGCAGCGCCCAGGTCACCCTGGCCGACAGCCGGATGGGCGGCGTCGGAGGTGGCGCGCTGGTGGCCGAGAACGCCACGCTGACGCTCACCCGGTGCGAGATCGGGCCCAGCGGCGGCGTGGGCGTCGAGGTCAGCGGCGGCGCCCAGGCCCGGCTGACCGACTGCCAACTGCACGACCTGGCCGCCGAGGGCATCCGGATCAGCGGCAGCGCGACCTTCGGGCCGGACTGGTGGCCGCCGCTGCGGCCCGAACACGCCGGAACCCCGGGCGCGGGGGAGACCGGTGAGACCGGCGGGGTGCTCGTCCGGCGGTGCACGATCAGCCGCGCGGCCTCCGCCGGGGTGCTCCTCGCCGGGTACGGCCACCTGCATCTGGACGAGTCGACCGTGGACGCCGCGCGGGGTCCGGGCGTGCTGGCCGGTGGCGACAGCCGGCTCTCGATGGCCGGCAGTCGGATCAACCAGTCCGGTCAGACCGCGCTCGCCGTCCGGGAACGCGCCGAGGTGCGCCTCACCGGCAGTGCCTTCGCTGACTCGGCCGCCAACGGGCTCTACGCCGCCGACGACGGGCGGATCCTGATGCACGGCTGCGAGGTGCGGCGTTCCGAGTACAGCGCGGTGCACCTCACCGGCACGGCCAGTGCCGCGTTGGCCGAGTGCACCATCGCGGACACCCCCGAGTTCGGGGTACGCGCCTCCGACCGTGCCCTGCTGCGGATGGAGGGCGGCACCATCACCGGCGCCGGTCTCGGCGGGGTGCAGATCGACGGCGGGGCCGACGCCGAGTTGCGCGGGTTGACCGTCAGCGACTCTCGGGCCGGCGTACGCGTGGACACCCCGCACCGGCCGCTGCTGACCGACTGCGAGGTCCGCGACGTCGAGCAGACCGGCATCGAGGTCGCCCCGCACGCCGCGCTGCTGGCCCGGCGCTGCCGGATCGCCTCCTGCGGCGCGGCCGGGGTGCTCGTCGACGCGTACGCCACGCCGACGCTCGAAGAGTGCGAGATCACCGACATCGGCGGCAGCGGGCTGGTGCTCTGGGAGGGCGCCGCGCCGATGATCCGCAGCCTGACCGTGCGGGAGTGTCGCAAGAACGGCGTGTACGTCGGCGACGGCGCGCACGGCAGCCTGACCGACTGTGACATCTCCCGGACCGACTACCCGGCGGTGCACGTCGGCGTCGACGCCGATCCGGCGTTGCTGCGCTGCCACGTGCACGACGCGGCGGCCGACGTCGACCAGACCGACCAGGGGCGGGCGACCTTCGAGGAGTGCTGGAGCACCGACGTCGCCGAGGCGACCCTGCCGACCGAGCCGGTCGCCGCCCGCGCGGTGCCGGCCGGTCCCGGTCCGCGCCGCCCCGCCGCCGCGCCCCGAGCCGGTGCCACGAGCAAGGTGCCGGAGTTGGCCGACCTGCTCGGCCAGCTCGACGATCTGGTCGGGATGGCCCGGGTCAAGCGGGACGTGGGCACCATGGTCAAGCTGGTGCAGACCGTCAAGCGCCGTCGGGAGGCCGGTCTCGCGCCGCCGCCGATGTCCCGACACCTGGTCTTCGCCGGCAACCCCGGCACCGGCAAGACCACCGTGGCCCGGCTCTACGGGCAGTTGCTGGCCGCGCTGGGCATGCTCGAACGCGGACACCTGATCGAGGTGGACCGGGGCACGCTGGTCGGCGAGTACGTGGGCCACACCGCGCCGAAGACCCAGGCGGCCTTCCGCAAGGCTCTCGGCGGGGTGCTCTTCATCGACGAGGCGTACGCCCTGGTGCCGACCGGCGGTGGCACCGACTTCGGCCAGGAGGCGATCTCGACGCTGGTGAAGCTGATGGAGGACCACCGCGACGAGGTGGTGGTGATCGTCGCCGGATACCCGGACGAGATGCGGCAGTTCGTCGCGGCCAACCCGGGCCTCTCCTCCCGCTTCTCCCGCACGCTGACCTTCGCGGACTACTCGTCCGTGGAGCTGGTCCAGATCGTCGAGAAGCAGGCGAGCCGGCACCAGTACCACGTCGCGGAGGGCGGCCGCGCCGCGCTGCTGACCTACTTCGACGGCATCCATCGGGGCGAGGGCTTCGGCAACGGCCGGTTCGCCCGCAAGGTCTTCCAGATGATGACCGAGCGGCACGCCGCCCGGATCGCCGAGATGGACGCGCCCAGCACCGCCGAGCTGAGCACGCTGGAGGCCGACGACCTGCACGTCGACGACCTGGAGGTGGCCGGATGACACGGCTCGGGTGCAGGGAGGACCGATGAGCGGCGAACGGAGCCGGATCACGGTGGTCGGCACCCGCCGCCGACTGGACGTGTCGGTGCCCTCCGGGGCGCCGGTCGGCGAGTACTCCGCCCGCCTGGCCGAGATGTGCGGCCAGGACCGGGCCGACGTGCTCCCGCCGGCCTGGTCCCTGGCCCCGGCCGGTCACCCGCCACTGCCGCTGGACGCCACCCTGCTCGACGTCGGCGTGGTCGACGGCCAGGTGCTGTATCTCCGCGACGCGGCCCAGGAGCCGAACGACGCGCCGCTGGTGGAGGAGATCGAGGAACTCGTCGCCGACGAGACCCACCGGCATCGCCAGCAGCGGCTCCGGGGCGGGACGATCGTCCTCAGCCTGGGTCTGTTGTGGACGACGGTGGCCGCGATCACGGCGGGACTCCGGTTCGAGGGGGGTGCCGGCAGCGCCGCCGGGCTCGTCCTGGCCGGATTGGGGCTGCTCGCCGGAGCGTGGAGCCTCACCCAGCACCGCGAGGTGGTGCCGGACTGGCTGCGGATGGCGGTCGCGTTGACCTCGGTGCCGTGCCTGGCGGCGGCCGGCATGCTGGTGACCCGGGTGCTGGGCGTGTCGGCGTACCGCTGGGACGGCGCGGTGTTCGGCGCCTGCCTGGCCGCGCTGATGGCGCTGGTGGTCATCCCGACGGCGGCGTTGGTCGTGGTGCAGTTGCACCTGACCGTCGGCCTGGCGCTGGTGTCCCTTATCCGGGCGCTGGACACCGACCGCGCCGGTGCCGCCGCAGTGGTCACCGTGACGGCGATGGGAATCATCGCGGTGGCCCGGCGGATCGCCGCCACCGTGGCGTCCTGGGGACAACGCCGACCACCGGACCAGTCGGCCGCGTTGCCGGTCACGGTCGGCCTGGTCGACCGTTCGCACCGCCTGCTCTCGGTCGTGCTGATCGGTCCGGCGCTCGCACTGGCCGCCGCGCTTCCGGTGCTGGCCTGGAACGGCGGTGGATGGGCGGTCGCGTTGACCGCCGTGGCGAGCATCGCACTGATGGCCCGCTGTCGTCTGGTGGCGTTCTCCGCCGAACTGCTCCTGCTCGGCATCGCGGCGCTCGTCGGCTGCTTCAGCTTGATCGTCGCGGTGGTGAAGATGCTTGGCGCGGGTCCCGGCGGAACGATGGTCGTGCTGGTGCTGGCCGGGCTCGGCGTCGCCGGAGCCGGGGTGGCGCTGAGCCTGCTGCGTCCCTCGTCCCCCGAGCCGCCGAGGGACGGGCCGATGGTGCACCCCTCGGCACGTCGCCGCAGCCGGGCCGAGGTGTTCGGGGTGATCACCAGTCTGCTCATGGTCCCGTTGGCGCTGGGCGTACTCGGCGCCTTCCGGCACATGGTCGAGGTGGGTCGCAACATCTTCTGACCCCCGTGGGGACGAGACCACGGCCCGAATGGGGACTTTCGGGCATCCCAGTGCGGGGTGTCATGGTGAACGACGGGCGTGGCGCGGTGGCGGCGACCCGCATGAAGTCGCGACAAGGCGAGGTATCAGGTGTCCGGCGGCGACGGTTGCAAGGAGATCATGGCCGTTCCTGGCCGATTCGTGCTCACCGGCGCGATGACCCAGACGGCGCACCCGGTCGCCCAGGCGATCGCGGTCACCACCCCGGCACCGGACGACGGCACGCTGATCCACCTGATCGAGGAGACGCCACGCTCCGCGGTCGGCCTGGACTACCTGCGCGGACAGCCGTTCCCCGACGCCCTGGTGCTGGTGCCGTGGGACCTCGACCGTTGGGCCACCGGGGGGCAGCCGCTCCCGGACGACCCGGAGGGCCTCGGTAACCTCGCCGACCTCTACCGCCTCCAGGTGCAGGTGCCGGTGGGCGAGGCCCGTGCACCGCAACTGGTACCGGTCGACGCGCGCGGCCGGGAGGCGTCGTGGGACGACGCCACGTCGGTACGGGTGCTGCCGTGGTCGCACGTGGCCGGGCGGGCAGCGTTGCAGAGCGCGTACGGGCGGATGAGGGCCGGGGAGAAGCCGGGCCGCCAGCGGGTCGACGCCCTGTTGGCGGACCTGGCGGAGATCCGACTGGCGCTGCGGGACACGATTCCGCCCGGGAGTCTGGCCGCTGCCGTGCACCTGGCCCGGGCGGGCAACGAGGCCGACGCGGAGATCCTGGCCCGGAAGGTACTGCCGGTCGCCACCTCGGACCTGCCGGATCTGGTCGGCGGCACCACGGAGCCGATCGCCGCCGACGTGCTCCTCGATGCCCTGCGCAACACTCCGGACTCGGCCGCGCTGGTGTCGTTCCTGGCGCCGAACGGCGGGCCGACGGCGGCGTGGCTGTTGCCGGACGGCGAGGACGTGCTGTGGATCGGATCGCCGGAGTCGGACGCGGCGCCGATCGCCACCCGGCTCACCGACGACTGGCGGATGGTGGCGCTGCGCGATGCCACCACCACCGCGCTGCTGGTCGACGTGGACGGCCGACCGCTCAGTGTGGACGATGACACCCCGCTTGCACCTGCCGTGTCCGGTGAGACTGCCGAAGAGTGGGCGGATCACCCGCCGGTCATCGAGCAGCGCTCCGCAGAGCTGGAGGCGCGCCTGGCCCAGATGCGGCGCGGGTTGATCGAACAGGCCACCGAGCTGCAGCAGTTGCGTGGTGCGCCGGTCGAGGCCGACCAGAGCCAGACCGCCGGAGACCCGACTGCCTCCGCCGCGCCTGCCGACCTGTCGGCACGGGAGCGAGAGATCGACAGTCTGCGGACGCGGATCACCGAGCTGACCAAGATCGCCGCCCACGAACCGATCGAGGAGGCTTCGGAGGACCTCCTGCACAGCCACGTCTGGGTACGTCAGGCGACGCCGGACGGTGCGCGATGGCTCCGGATCCCGGTGGTCGTGAACGAGGCGGGGGTGCACAGCACCCACCCGGAGACGGGCGAGATCACCGGTGACTTCCGTCTGGTCGACGGTGAGTGGACGCGTCGACTGCGGGGCGGCTCGCCCGGCTCGTCGCAGCGGCGGGTGGGTTCGTCGTCAGCTCGGCGGGGCGGTTCCGGCCCGTCGTCAGCTCGGCGGAGCGGGCCCGGATCATCGTCGGCGGCCTGGGCGCCCGTGCCCGGTGCGACGCCGAGTGCTTCCGCCATCGAGGTGCCTGCCGGGTACACCGAGCAGGACCCGCGGCGAAATTCGCCCGACCAGTATGTCGAGAGTCGGCGTTCGGGCTGGGAGACGGAGACGCTGTGGGCCTCCGTACCGATTCCGCCGGAGCTTGCCTTCACCACCGGCCTGCAGCAGCGCGTGACTCGACACGGCGACCCGGGCGGTGTCCAGCCGGTGCTCGGCGGCACTGCGGGCATGGCGAACGGGCTGGTGGGCTTCGGCATCGACCGGTTGCACCGGATGCCCGCCGACGGCGAGATGGTGTATGCCGTCGTGGCCTCCGGTGGTATCGACGTGTGGGGGAGCCCGGCCACGGCGGCGGCGCCGCCGACGGCCCCCGACGTCCTGGGGCAGTTCCCCGGAAGCACCGTCGTGGCCGGATGGCTGGTCACGGTCGATCCGCACACCGGTCGAGTCATCCTGGGCCAGGCGGCGGCGAACCCCAACCTGGCGCTGCACCGGGAAGGCTCACCCGCAGCCACGTTGACAGCTCTGGACGGTGCGCTCGCCGCCATGCTTACCCGCCTCGCGGGAAAACGCGGCACGACGCTCACTCGCGGGGACGCGGGGTGGACGCCGAGCAGGATGATCGAGGACTACGGGTCGCTGAAGGCGACGAACCCGGCCTACTGGGCGGAGCTGCGGCGTCTGGCCCGCAGCGACTACCGCGCCCTGGGCAGCGGGAGCAGGCAGCGCCATGCCTGGCGGGAGGCCAGCGACCTGCTCTTCCGGCACCTCAACGCCGGCACCAACGGCATTCCCGCAGCCAGCACCGTCGTCACCGAGCTGGCGGAGACGGGCTCCCCAGCCCTGTTCGACGGAACAGGCTGGACGGTGGAGGTCGGGCAGTCGGACTCCGTCGACGACCGGCTCGCGTTCTTTGCGCACGAGGGACTCCACGCCGAGCAGTATGCGCTGATGGGGCGGCTTGTCGCCGGTGCCAGTAATGACCCCGAGACGCTGGACCTGGTCACCGGGGTCGCCGATGTGCGTAAGGCGCTGTGGGCACGGCCACTCGACCGCAGTGATCCACGCTATCCGTTGGCACTGCGCCTCTGGTGGCACCACCACTCAGAGCTGGATGCGCGCATCCATGACGTACGCCGAGACGGGGCGCTACTGCGCAGACGGACCGAAACCCAGATGGTCAAGCTGCTGGGGATCGAGCAGTTCAGTGCGCCCGTGCGCGGCCTGCTGGCAGCGCGGACCTTCGGCCAGGCGGCACGCAACTTCGAACTGAGCATCCTGCTGGTGCGGCTCGGGCTGGAAGGCCCGGCGTACCGAGCGGCTCTGGACTTCTCGACCGGCGGCTCCGTGCGGGACTGGCGGGAGGTCGCTGCCGCCGAGGTACCGTCGCTCGCCGGCTATCAGGGCGAGCGGAACGAGGCCGGAACCCACCTGTGGCCGGCGTCGGCCGAGCGGCAGGACTCTTCCTTGCGGCTGGTGCACCACTCCCGCCCGACGGTGGTGATGGAGTTGGGCCCCGCCGAGAACGCGCTGGCGAGTCTGGCCGTCGTCGTGCCTCATCTGCCGGCGGACGCCCTGGTGGAGGTGGTGACCTCCGATCCACTGACGCCGACTCAGGCGGTGGAACTGGCCTCCATGGCCGGCGAGGGACGGATGGTGGCCGTCTCTGTCAGGTCTGGTCTTCGGATCGATCCGGCCGATCCGCTGTTCGACCACTTCGTGCCGTACTCGCGGTGGCATGCCCAGTCGATGAGCCTGTTCGCCGACTACTTCACCGTGCACACCACACCGCGACAGCCCCTACTCAGGCTCATTCACGCGCTTCCGCCGCTGCAGAATCTTGGCGGCGGGGTGTTCATCCGGCAGGTCCTGAGCGACTGGCAGATCAGGCCGGTGGGACAGACGCTCTGGGTGCACGCCTCCAACGAGCCGACTGGGGCGTTGCCGGTGCCGGTGGAGACCGACTCCGGCATGCCGAGGATCGTCGTCGGCGCTCCCGGTCGGGACACCCCCTGGGCGATCGTCCAGCTCGGGTTGCTGCTGGCCGAGCGGCTCACCGGTGTTCCGGACAGCCGCCGTATGCCGGATCTGGTGCAGATTCACCGGCCTGTCCTGGAGCCACCCGAGCTGCATGACCTGACCCCCGTCGAGACCGCCGCACCATGGACCCGGCAACTCCTGATCAGCGCCTTCGGTGAGCACGGTGTCGACGATCCGAGGCTCACCCACACGTCGAAGATCGACGACTTCGACATCGACCCGTACGTGCTGACGGCTGCTCTGGTGGGTGCGGTGGAACCGGCACCGCAGGCGATGTCGGAGTACCAACTGGTCGAGGTGTTGACCGGCCTGGCCGCCAGGCTTGGCGTGACCCGCGAGGAACTGCTTCCGGTGGGGTTTGTCACCGCGTTCGCTTACGGCATCGGTCATGTCACCGTGCCGCGCCTGACCGTGGTGACGCGGGCTCTGCTGGCCCTGCCCGACCGGGGGAGGGAACAGCCGAACGAGGGCCGGATCCTGAACAGTTTCCGCAGCCTGGTGCCGGACGAGAACGAGCGTCGTGCCAAGCAGGAACTCATGCGGCTGCTGGAGTGGCTTGCTCATCCCGACACGACCTGGCCGCCCGGGGGACTGACCTCCGAGTACCTACAGCAGATCGTCGGTGAGGACAGGAGTGGGATCGACCAGTTGCTGTCAGGGCGTACGCCGGACGGCAGCGGTGTCTGGTGGTTGGGGCCGGTGGTGCAGCGGCACCTCGTCGCTCCCGTCGAGGACACCCTCGTGCTCGCGTACGCGGCTGGTGCTGATCTTCTGCCGGTGGGGATGTCGGTTCCCGGGGGTGCCGCCCTGCTGGTGCGGGTGGGCAACCTGATGCGGCAGAAGCTACCCGAGCAGGAGTGGGACAAGCCGGTGTTGTTCGTGCCGGTGACCTCTGCCCCGACCGAGAACGACCGGCTGCGGGCCGAGTTGACGGAGACGCAGAACCGGCTCGGCTACACGGTGACGATGGCCGAGCCGCTCGTCACCCCTGCCGACCGGATCGATCCGGCTTCCGGCCCGATGGACCTCGACGAGAGTGTGACCGGGGCGGCGACCGGGCAGCAGCCCGAGGACGCCGGTCGGGTGCACCTGGCCACGATGCGGAAGCATCTCACCAGGTGGGCGGCGCAGCTGGTGCGGCTGCGTGCGGACGGTGCGGGCGCCGACGTGTCGGCTGAGGTGGCGCAGGCCCAGGCGGAGATCGACCGGTTGCGGGAGCGCATCACCGAGTTGACCGCGATCGCGGCTCATGGCCCGGTGTCGGCGTCAGGCGGTGTGCTTCTCGGTTGGGTCGGCGTGCGGCAGTGGGTGGACGGCCGTATGGATCGAGTCGACATTCCGGTCGCCTTCGACGACTCGGGAGTGCACGGCCTGCACCCGCAGACCGGTGAACGGACCGGTGACCTCCGTCTGGTCAACGGTGAGTGGACGCGTCGGCTGTTGGGCGGCGCACCTGGCTCGTCGTCGGCACGGCGGAGCGGGTCGGGATCGTCATCGGTGGGGACGGTGGCGTCCGGTTCGGCACCGAACGCTCCCACCATCGTGGTGCCCCCGGGGCTGACTGAGAAGCAACTACGACAGGAGTGGCCCGACTGGTATTCCAAGAGTCGGCGGCCGGGCTGGGAGACGGAAACGCTCTGGGCTGCCGCGCCGATCCCGCCGGAGCTTGCCTTCACCATCGGCCTACAGCAGCGCGTGACTCCGGACGGCGATCCGGGCGGCATCCAGCCGGTGTTCGATGGCGCTGCAGGCATGGCGAACGGGCTGGTGGCCTTCGGAGTCGACCGGTTGCATCGGATGCCCGCCGACGGCGAGATGGTGTACGCAGTCATGGCGCGCGGTGGTATCGACGTGTGGGGGAGCCGGGCCACGGCAGCGGCGTCACCGATGACGGCACCCGACATCCTGGGACAATTCCCGGGGAGCACCGTCATCGCCGGGTGGTTGGTCTCGGTGGACCCGGACACCGGCGAAACGATCTTGAGTCAAGGGGCGGTGAATCCCCACTTCTCGGTGCGCCGGAAGGGTGAGTACTTCCCAGGGGTAACCCCACCTGGGTTGGCAGAGCTGGATAATGCGCTCGCCGCCATGCTGGTCGACCTCGCGATGGGCCGTGACACGACGCTCGTTCGCGGGGGTGCGGAGTGGAAGCCGAGCAAGGTCGCCGAAGACTACGAGTTGTTGCAGGCGGTGAGTCCGGCCTACTGGACGGAGCTACGACGTCGAGCCCGGGAGGAGTACGAGTCCCTGGGTGCCAGGCGTGGCCAGACCCGCGCCTGGCAGAGCAGGACCGACCTGCTTTTCCAGTATCTCAGTAGCGGCACCCGCTATGGGATACCGCCGGCCTTCACCGAGGTCAGGGACCTGAGGGACGAGGCCTACGTAGCCGCCTTCCAGGGCGCGAGCTGGTCCGTGAAGCTCGGAAGACCGGACACTGTCGACGAGAAGGTCGCGTCCTTTACGCATGAGGGGGTCCATGCCGAGCAGTTTGTGCTGATGGGCCGGCTCGTTGCCGGCGCCGCCAACGACCCCGATGCCATGCACATGATCACGCAGAACGATCATGTGCGGAAGGTGCTGTGGGCGCAGCCGCTTCCGCATGACGATCCACGCTATCCGTTGGCATTGCGTATGTGGTGGCTACGCCATTCACTCCTCGACGAGGACATCAAGGGGATGGCGCATAGCGCAGACACGCTGGCCATTCGGAACGCCGACCAGGTGTTGAAGGTCAGGCAGATCGAGCAGTTCAGTCCGCCCGTACGGCACCTGCTGGAAGCGCGGATGATCGGCCAATCGGCACGAAGTTCCCTGCTGAACACCATGATGGTTCGGCTCGGTCTGGAAGGTCCGGCATATCGCACGAATTTGGAGTTCCCGGCTGGTGGCTCCGTGCGGGACTGGCGGAAGGTCTCGGCCGCCAGGGTGCCGGCGTTCTCCCATTATCAGGCGAAGAGCAGCGCGGCCGGGACACATCTGTGGCGGTCGCGTGAGCGGCAGGACCACTCCGCGCGACTGGTCCACCACTCCCGACCCATCGTGGTGCTCGAGCTGGGTCGAGCCGAAGCCGCACCGTCACGTCTTGCGGACATCGTGCACCGACTGCCGGCGAACGCTCTGGTGGAGGCGGTGACAAGTGATCCACTGACGCCGGCCGAGGCGGTGGGGCTGGCTTCGATCGTCGGCGCGGGCCAGATGCTGGCGGTCTCGTTCCCAGCCGGTTTCCAGATCGACCCGGCCGATCCGCTGTTCGATCACTTTGTTCCGTACTCGCGGTGGCACACACAGTCGATGAGTCTTTTCGCCGACTACCTCACCGTGCACACGAAACCGCAACGGCCCACGTTCGACCTCGAGGTCGGCGGCGTGCAGCTGGTCAACCTCGGAGGCGGGGTCTTCGCGCGGATCAACCAGCCGGACTGGCAGATCAGGCCGGTCGGGCAGACGCTCTGGGTACACGCTACCGATGATTCTCCGACGGCGCTGCCAGTGGCGGTGGAGTCCGATCGCGGCATGCCGAGGATCATTGTCGGCACGCCCGACCGGGACACCCCGTGGGAGATCGCGCAGTTCGGACTGTTGCTGGCCGAGCGGCTCATGGGTATCCCGGACAGTCGCGTCGACCCGGACCTGGTGCAGATCCACCGGCCGGTTCTCGAACCACCTGAGCTGACCGACTTGCTCACTCATGAGACCGCCGAGCCCTGGACCAGTCAACTCCTGATCAGCGCCTTCGGTGAGGACGCCGTCCACGATTCGCAGCTCAAGCACACATCTGGCGTGGACGATTTCGACATCGACCCGTTCATGCTGACCGCCGCTCTGGTGGGAGCCGTGGAACCGGCACCGGAGGCGCTCTCGGAGTTCCAACTCGTCGAGGTGCTCAGCGGCCTGGCCGACACGCTCGGCATCACTCGTGCGGAACTGCTCCCGGTGGGCTTCGCCACGGCGTACGCCTTCGGCATCGGTCACGTCACCGTGCCACGCCTGGCCGTGGTGACGCGGGCACTGTCGACCCTGACCGGTTATCGGCCCGAACTCGATTTCGGTGACGGATATGAGTCGAACGCGCCCAGGGACACCGGTGAGCCCATCACGAGCTGGCTCCTCACCGATTTCCGCCGCCTGGTCCCCCAGGACGACGAGCGTCGCGCCAAGCAGGAACTCGCCCGACTCCTGGAATGGCTTGCCCATCCGGACACGACCTGGCCCGCCGAGGGACTGGCCTCCGAGTACGTGCAGCAGATCATCGGGCAGGATAGGCGTTGGGTCGACCATGCGCTGTCGGGGCGCACGCGGGACGGCAGGGACGTCTGGTGGCTGGGGCCGGTGGTGCAGCGGCACCTCGTCGACCCCGTCGAAGGCGCGCTCGTGCTCGCGTACGAGGCGGATGCCGATCTTCTTCCGGTGGGGCTGACGGTCCCCGGCGGTGCGGCCCTGCTGGTGCGGGTGGGCCAACTGCTGCGGCGGGGGCTACCCGGCGAACGGGAAGAGCCGGTGCTGCTGGTGCCGGTGACGAGCGTGCCCGTCGAGAGCCACCGGCTGCGCTCGGAGCTGATGGACTTCGAGAACCGGCTGGCCTTCGGGGTGACGATGGCCGAGCCGGTCGTCCTGGTGTCGGACGACGACGTCGATGCGGCATTCGCGCAGATGAGCCTGGACGAGACGGCGGCCACGGTGGGGCAGCCATACGGCTGGCGAGCCCCGGACGAATCGGTGGACCCGGAATACCCGCCGTACTTGACCGGTAGTCCGGTGCAACCCGCCGAGGAGCCGGTATCGATCGATGCCACCGGGCACGAGTCTCGGCCGGCATCGACCGCCCCACCGCCCGTTCCCGGCCGGACGAACGAGGTCGAGGACGAGCTGGTTGTGGCCCGGGCGCAGGCGCGGTTGGTCAGTTGGGCGGTGCCGGATCGGCTCGTCGAGCTGCGGCGGTTGGCCGACGAGGGCCGTTGGGGCGCTCCTGAGGCGCTGGCCGCCGTCGAGGTGTACCGGGAGGCGCTGGCACGGTTCGCAGAAGGGCCGCTGGACGAGGCCGTAGAGGTGTCCACCGCCTACCGGAGCCTGTACGACCGGTTGGCGGCGTTGAACCTGCCGCATCTCGCCCCGCCGGCCTCGCCGACCGGTACGGACGCCGAGCGTGACGTCCCGGTGCCGGCGGCGACCTTCCCGGTGGAGCTGAGTCCCCCCGGCTCACCGGCCCGGCACCGACTCGACGAGCTGATGACAGATCCGCAGGAGATTCGGTGGGTCGAGCGCGTCGGCGTCCCGGCTGCACAGGCCGCCCGACTGCTGACCGACGGACGGCTGCGGTTCGACCCGGCCGAGGTCGACCGACTGGCCACCACCCTGCGATTCGACAAGGACGAGGTCCAGGGCCTGGTCGATCTGGTCGAGGTCATCGGCACGGCACAGCTCGACCTGCCGGCCAGGTCTCGGGCCATGGGGCTGGCCGGGCCGGAGCCACTCTTCGGCGTGATCCACGAGTTGGCGGTACCCCCGGACGACGTCGCTGCGATCGGTGACGTGCTGGCTCGGGTCGCGGCAGACTCGCGGGACCTGGAGCCGGACCACGGGACCTGGACCGACCGGTTACGGGCTGAACTTGCCGACGCCGGGGTCCGCACCAACAGCGATCTGGTGTGGCTGATGCGGTTGTCCCGCCGGCTGGAGTTGACACCTGCCGACCGGACGAGACTGGGGGAGCTGCGTGACCTCGGGGTTTCCCTGGAACTGCTGCACGAGCTGCCTGACGAGCACGTGCGGGCGGCGCTGGAGGGGCGGCATCGGGCCGGGACGAGCCTGACCGCGCTGGCCGCTGCCGCCGGCCTCAATGGGCCGACCGCACTGGAGGCGGCGGCCGAGCGGCTAAACGTGCCCCCGGTCGACCTGGCGTCGGCGCTCGGCGACCAGCTCCGGGAGGTTGCGCGAGGGGTGCCTGTCGCCGATGGGCCGGACCGCCTGCGGCTACAGGGGCAGCAGGTGGCTGATCGGCTGCTGGACCGGTTCGATCCGGGCGGGCCCAGCCTGAGCGACTGGGTGCGGTGGAGCGCCCGCCTGGGCTTCCCGGTGGACCAGCTCCGCCCACTGGCCTCCGCCCCGGTCATGTCCGACCTGATCTGGGAGGCACTCGGGGACGTGCCGAGGGGCCGGGTGGCCGACGCCCTGGTGCCGGCGTTCCCCGCGACGGATACATCGGACCGGCTTGCCGCAGCGCTGGCCCGGCAGTCGCCGGCGGCGGTACCCGCTCCGGGCGAGCTGGCCGCGTGGGCGGTCCGGCTCGGCGTCCCCGCCACGTACCTGCGGCGCGTCCTCGTGCGGCGAGACGTCGACGGCAATGAAGTGGTCTCACTGGCCGACGACCTCGGACTGTCTCCCACCGAGGCGACAGCTCTGGTCCGGCTGATCGAGGTGACCGGTCGGGTGCGGACCGACCTGCTCTCCTTCGCCTACAGACTGGGTCTGGCGCATCGCCCCTATCTGTTGATCTGGCTCGCCGCGTACTGGGAGATGGATCCGCGCCGTCTGATGCCACTGCGCCCGCTGATCGCGAGGATCAAGGAGCTACCTTCGGACAAGCGTCCCGATCCACGGCAGATGGAGGAACTGGTTCGCACCTGGGCGGCATCGCATGCTCGGGACGAGGACCTGCTCCGCTTTGTCCCGGACGACCTGGACTTCAAAGTATCGACGATCGTCGACGACTTCGGCGGCGCGGCGGCCTTCGTCCAGCAGCCGGCAGCTAGCTCTGCCGGGAGCAGCGCTAGTAGCGTTCGGGATGACCGACCAGTTGGTGCGCCCGGGGCCGGTGCCGACAGTGAGTCGTCATCGGGCTCGGAGAGTTCGCCGACCATCTACCGGGACTCACTGTCGGACGACATGTCGGCGCGGAGTCCGTGGGGGCGGCGGCGGGCCACGGCAGAGCAGCGCGGGATGCTCGCCGCGCTGGACCACGGCGATGGATCGACTCTGGTCGACTCCGATGACGCCGCTCCGGACCGCCGAGATGTCGCCGCGCTGCTCTGGTTCGCGAGCAATGGTGCGGGTCCGGACGGGGCCGGGCTGCGGGTGGTGAGTCCCCTTCGCCAGACGCGGATGGCCACCATCGCCGAGCGGTACGAAGCGCTGCAGCGGTGGCAGGACGTCTCCGGTCGAACAATGACCGAGTTGTGGCGAGATGCCGACTTCGTGGCCAACGATCCTGACCTGGGATACCTGGCCGTGCGGGTGGCGGTGGTCGCTGCGGCGGCCAGGGCGGCCGTCTCTGCCATGACATTGGAGACCACCGCCTCGAACCGGGGCGAGGCAGTCCGCGCCGCCATCCGTGCGGCCGACACGGTGATCGATGGTGTGCGGTGGTGGCGGGATCACCAAGCCGGCCGGCCGATACCTCCGGTCGACGCCGAGACGGTGGCATCGGGAGACATCCCAGGGCTCCTGGCCACCGTGCGCCAAGAAGCGAAGCGGAGTACGGCGTCACGAGGCGACGATCTCGGTCCGATGGTGGCCGAGCTTCGTGGCCTCCTCGACACGCTCAGTGGCTCGGACTCGACCCGGAGCACCTATCAGGCACTGGCCCGGCTCCTGCACACCGTGGTGGCGCAGATCGCCCGCATGGTCGTGGCAGCCGGTGCCGACAAGCCGACTCCGACGACGCTGGCCGCGTACGGCATGGTGGCCCAGGCGATCGGAGGCGTCCGCACCGTCGCGTCGGCGCTGACGGACTGGGACCGGCTGGCCGGTGGTCTGACGGCGGTGCAGGTGAGCGCCGCCGCAGCCGACGTCGTCGCGGGCGTCGAGACCATCCGGGACACCTGGGACCAGGACGGGGATGTCCTGCTCACCTCGTGGTGGTCGGAGCGGATCGGCATTTCCACGGACGAGGTCGAAGAGGACTATCACCGCCGACCCTGGTTGGACTACTCAGCGGTCCTCGACACTGCCAAAGGGTTGCGGCTGGAGCCGGGCCGCGTCTACAAGCACGCCATCCGGCACAAACACCTCTCCGGTCGGGCTCCGGCCCTGATCACGCGGTGGAACCTGCACCACACGAGCCAGACGGTGTACGAGTTGGCGGACGAACTGGACGTGCCGGTGCGGCTGCTGGAGCCGCTCACGGGCCTGATGAACGGGCAGCCTCCGGCCAGCACGGGTCGGATCCGCCGCTCGTTGGACCGACTGTCCGGCTTCCCCCAGGCGATCAGCGGCCATTCGGGACGGCTTGCCCTGCTGACCGACCTCGGGGCCGCCCTGCCCCAGGCCATCGCTCCGGACCAACTCCGGGTCCTGGGGGACCGGTGGCTCACCGAGGTCCTGGCAGTCGACCCGATCGACCTGGAAATCCTCGACCGCTACTGGTTCGACAGGCTGCATTCGGTGGTCGAGCTGCTCCGGGAGCACTACGAGGAGCGCGAGCCCAGTGGTGGTTGGACCAAGCACGACCTCGAACACCTGGCTGACGAATTGGGGCTCAGCAGCCTGCTCGTGACGGGCCTCAGCGTACGGATCGGGCGAGTGCCTCGGGAACTGGCAGGCCAGGCACACGGCACGATCACCCTGCTGGTGGCCAGCCGGCTACAGGCCGACCCGGCCGGCCTGGCGTCTATCGGGGACCTGCTGGAATCCTCCGTTGATGCGAACGGGCCGCGTCACGTCACGGTGGACGCTCTGGTGGCCGCACTGCGCCGCGCAGACCGGGCGCCCACTCCCCGGGAGTCCCTCGTCGGTCGGTTGTTGCGTCTCGGTGTCGCGAACGAGCGTCTTCCGGCCTCCCTCGGTGCGGTCGTCCGAGACTCCGGCATGTCCGTCGACAAATTGGTGGAGACGGCGGAGCTGGCGGGCAATGTCGACCTCCGGACGGTGTCGGAGTTCGTCAGGTTCGCCTTCGGCGGCGGTCCCGAGGCGACCGAGCAGAACCTCGCACCGGGCGTCGTCGGTGCGGCCACCTCCCGGGACGAGCCGTCTCCGGAGGTTGTCGCCGGGCACCTGCGCGACTGGACCAGCCGACTCCACGACCGGTTCCAGGTCGAGCCGAACGACATGCAGGAGGTGTTCCAGACCGCCAACCACGGGGGGTGGACCGCAGCGACACTGGCGGCATTGCCGTCCGACGTGGCCGATCGGGTGCTCAAGAACCTGTCGAGCTTCCCCGTTGGGCACGTGGTCGACGAACTCCACGCCACCGCCGACGATGCGGCCGACGCTCAGGAGACGCTCGACCGACTCGTTCCGGTGGTGAACGCAGCGGTCGACGCACGTATCGACGAGGTGCTGCCCCTGTGGCCGGAGATCGGCAGGTCTCCCTCCATGCTCCTGGAACTCCTGCTGCCGGCGACCGAGCCGGACCAGCCGAGGCCGGCCCTGCACGGATCGGCGGGGCGCCATCTGGCGCTGAGGCTGTGGGACTTCTCCGGTGCCGAGGACCGGGAGACCGTAGTGGCTGAACTGCGTCGACTGCGGCAGGAGGGGCTCCGATCCGTGCCTGCCTGGTTGTCCGACGGAACAAGCGGTGGAGCCCGGGAGAAGGTCCTGATCAGCGAGCTCGACCCGCAACCGTTGTTGGTCGGCGCGTTGATCGCCGTCAACAGTCTGCCCGGCGGGCTGACGGGGTATCCCGAACTCCTGGCGTACCTGGGCTACGAGGTCGCTCCGTACGACGCGAGTCGATTGGACCGGCGGGTCAGCTGGGTCCGACCGTTGCAGCCCGAGGTGTTCGAGCCGTTGAAGTCCGCAGCGGCGCGGACCGTCGTGATCGCCGCGGCCATCTGGCACCAACGACGCGCCTCTCCGCTCGATCCGGTTGCCCGACTGGAACCGGACACGACCCGGCTGCGCGATGAACCTGGGCCCGGACCGCACCTGGCGGCGGATTACCAGCTCGGCCCGCAGGATGTGGGGACCGGGGCGGGGTCTCTGCTCAGGTCGATCCTGGCCGGTGCTCGCGCACAGGGAGTGGACCTTCCGGCCGGCGTACGCGACGAAGCCACAATGATCGAGCGTGCGACGCAGACCGCGCACGACGACCCGCATCGGTTCGTGCTCCGCAGCATCGGCACGGTGCTCAGCGCGGACCTCGACGAACAGACGGTGCTCCGGCTCGCCGAGGTGCTCTGGCCCACCGAGCAGACCGGCCCGCTGGGAGACCGGCTGCGATCCAGGATCGCGCTCGCCGCCGACCAGGACGACCCACGCCTCAACCGGCTCCTCGCCATCTCCTCGCTGACGTCCGGTGCCGGTTCGGCATGGATCGCGCGCCGCGCGACGACGAGAGACAGCACCCGGACCCGGGCGGTGTCCCGCCTGCTGCAGGATGCGATCCGCGATCCGGAGTTGTGGGACTCCACGCTTCTCGAAGAGATCACCGCGGTCCTCGCTGTCGCTCTCGGCGTCGACCTGGTGGTGGTGACCGGCGACACCGCGCGCACCTATCCGGGCGGTGGTTCCACCCTCTATCTGCACCGGGTCGAGCGGGACCGTTTCCAACCCTATCTTCCGGCCGGCGTCCCCGGCCGAACGATCGACCTGGGGGCTGCGCAGGGACTGTTCGGTGACTACGACCCCGCTTCCGACGTGGTACGCAATCCGGTCGTCCTGACCGGTGCCGACGGCCAGCGACACCATGGCCTGACCGCCCGCCTCAGCAGCGAGGAGTTGATCGGTCTCCTAGCAATGCGGCCGACCGGCGCGGCGCAACCCGTGGTGTTGGTCATCGGTGGCGCAGCCCAGCAGGCCGGTGCAGAGTCGATGCTCGCCGCCCGACTCCGGGACCGGCTCGGCCGGGGCGTGATCGCCGCCACGGACGACATCGTGCTCGACCCCCACGGCCGGGTCTATGCGGTCGCACTGCGCCGCCGGTCCGACGGCGCCGTCGATCTGAGCGATCCGGGGAGGAGCGAGTTCCGGTACTTCCCTCCCGACGGTGGAGCGCCCGTTTCGCTCGGCGATGACCTGGTGACGGGCGCGGAGTCGATCGGCCTACGGCTCGTAGTGAACCTTCCGCCGGCCGGCGACACCCTGACCGTCCTGGCCGTGCGGCCTGCTCCGGCAGTCGAGGTTGAGGTGTCGGAGCCACGGCTCTTCAGCGATGGTGACGGCGTGATCCGGATCGGTCGGCACTCCACGCCGCCGGACGGCTGGATGCCACTCGGTGACGCCAGCCCGCATCTGGCGCTGCGGTGGTTGCTCAACGACGGGTCGGTGCGTGGGCTCGACGCAGCAGCCGAGCAGCAGGACCTCCAGATTGCCGCGTCGGACAGCATCAGCCTCCGCCTGGGTCAACGATCGGTGCGTGATCTGCCGCACCTGATGCGTTCGGTGCTCGCACGGCGGCCCAGGGGCGGCGTCCGGATACACCGGCGGCTTCCCGCAGTGTTGCCTGGTGACGAGGTCGTCTTCGTCAGCCGCGCGGGTCGGGCACACGCAGCCACCGTGCGACCCAACGGCGAACTGCTCGTGTACCGGCCCACCCTGGGCGATGCCTCGGTCGAGCGGATGTCCCATGCCCGGTTCGTCGAGGAGTCCGGTTCCGGATGGTTCCTGGTCCGCCGTCGACTGCGGAGCGACTGGACTCCGGTGTACCCGGGCGATCGCTCGGCCGATCCGATCGACTCAGGGTGGTCTGACCGGCCGCCGGACGTGCTACCCGACCGAATCCTGGAGATCGAGCAGGAGCCGCAGCGCAAGGAGGTACTCGGGGCTGATACACGCGGTGCCGAGGTACGGCTCAACCCGCTGTGGATGCCGCTGGCCGAGTTCACTCCGGAGATCTGGGCGGGACGGCCGGGGCACAAGTGGCTGTACCTGGTGATGGAGCGCCGGGCGTACGCCGGCGATCCGGACCGGACGGGGATCCCCGCCGGGCGCCCCGATGACCTGTTGGTCTTCGTCGGTTCGGAGGCGGCGTCCGACGCGCTTGCCGATGGTCAGTTCGGCGACCTGGTGACCTCGATGCGACAGGTCGAGCCGGACATCACGCCGGGGCAGGTCCGGGACCTGATCGACGGTCCCGGACACCCCTCCCTGGGTGTCACGTTCTCCACGGCGCCCCGGCGGGAGGGGGCCGCGATCGTGACGTCGGCGGGTGTCGCGGGCGAGCTGCGCAGGATTTCGGAGAGTGGCACCTGGGAGATGAACGACGTCTCCGGGCGGTACATGCGAGGGGAGCAGCGTTCGGTCCCAGCCGACGACGTGCAACGGTGGATTCGAGTCGCCGCGCAGATCGTCGCAGACCAGGTACGTGAGCCGGTCCTGCCGCGTACGGCGCGACTGGACGGCGGAATGGCGGCGTTCGACACCCGACGAGAGGTCCACTCCGGTCTCTATCTCCCGCATCCCGACGACACTCAGGACACGCTCGCGGCAGTGCAGCGAATGCCAGCGTACGAGGACTACAAGTCCGTCTACGCCACCGTGGACCCGCGAACGCTCGAAGTGGTCACGAGGGCGGGCCGGTACGGCCCGAGGAACTTCAACAACCAGATCGATCGCGTCTATCTCAAGACCGACACGAAACTGTTGCTGGTGCTGTTCCTGCCCGCCGACGCCGACGGGTCGGCGTCGGACCGTGAGGCGCTGGTGCGGTTCGCGAGGCAGCTCCAAGTCATCCGCTCCAGCGACATCGTGACCAACTACGGGGTCGCCCGAATTCTGCCCGGCCTCGACGACGTGCAACTGGGAACCCTGGCGACGGATGACAGCGGCGCTCTGGTGGTGGCGCCGAGCGGGATGTTCGTGTTGCTTCGCGCGGGCATGCAGACTCACGCACTGAAGCAGTCGGCGTACGCGTCCATGGCCATGCTCCGCGCCTACGCCGAGCCGTACGCCGGTGAGGAGAGGGAGCAGCAGCATCCGGTTCCGTTCGGCGCACCTCGCATCGAGTTGCCCCCGGGCGCCGAGTACGACCGGGGTGTGCTGGTGGTGGGTGACCTGGCCAGGTGGCGGCAGTGGCCGGCGGCCGACGCGGTGGTGGAGGCTGCGCGGATGTCGGCTCGTCCGATCGTCGTGGCCGATGTCGGTGCCGGCCCCGTTCCACGGACTGCCGAGATGGCCACTCTGGCCGAGACGGTGCAGCGGCTCGTGCGGTGGCACCTTCGGCCGCTGGTGGTCACGACTGCGGATCTTGCCGATCTGCGGGCGGTGGCGAATCGTCACCACGTACCGGTGGTGCTCGCGGAGACCGCCGGCCAGGGCACGCGCTGGCACGCGATCGGCCCGGACGGCGAGGCCCGATGGTCCACGGCAGTGTTCGGGCCGGCCCTCTTCGTCGCGGCCGGTGAGCCCGCGTCCGAACCGGCAGTGGAGCCGCGGTCCGCGAATGTCGGTCCGGTGCGACTGGCGGAGTTGCGGGAACATCTCGCCAGATGGGAAAGCCACCTGACGTGGTTGCAGGCGGTCGAGCGAGACGGTGGCGCGGGCCGGTCGGAGGATCGGGTCCAGGCTGAGTCGGAGATCGCCCGGTTGGCGGCGCGAGTCGCCGAGCTGACCGCGATCACGGCCAATCACCCGGTCGAGGAGACCGAGCGGGGCCTGGTGAGCTACATCAGGGTTCGTCGGCAGTCGGCTGGTAATCGGGGGTTCGACGAATACCGGGTGCTGATCGATGGCAATTCGGGGGTGCGGAGCATCCATCCGGAGACGGGCGAGGTGACCGCGTCCTTCTGGCTGTCGAACAACGGGGAGTGGATGCCCCGCCTCCTGGGCGGCTCGCCTGACTCGATCGCGGTGCGGGACGTCCGGCCGGCGCCGCCCATCCCGCCGCCCGTTCCCGGCCGGACGAACGGGGTCGAGGACGAGCTGGTCGTGACCCGGGCGCAGGCGAGGCTGGTCAGTTGGGCTGTGCCGGATCGGCTCGTCGAGCTACGGCGGTTGGCCGACGAGGGCCGTCCGGGCGCCGACGAGGCGCTGGCCGCCGTCGAGGCGTACCGGGATGTGCTGGCGGCAGCCAACACGCCGAACCGGCAACAGGACGCTGGTGCGCGACTGGACGTCGCTGCGGTGGCGAACGCCTATCAGGCCGTACGCGACCGGCTGACGGCGTTGGCGCTGGACCTACCGCATCTGGCGCCGCCCGGCCCGCCTGCCTTCGCGGCCGACGACGGCGCCGTGCCGGTCCCCTCGGTGCCCATGCCGGCCTTCCCGGTGGAGTTGGTACCGCCCCGGCCCGAGGCTGCGCCCGACACCGCCGCACTGGTGAGCGATCCGGCGACCCGAGCGTGGCTGACCCGGGCGAACGTGCCGGCCCGGCAGGTCGCGCGACTAGTGATCGACGGACGGCTGCGCTTCGACCCGGGACAGGTCGACCAGATGGTGCGGATGCTGGGCGAGGAAGCCGACGTCCGGGAACTGGTCGACCTGACCGAGGTCCTCGGCGCGGTTCCCCTGGACTTGCGGGAACGCTCCGCCGCTGCCGGACTCGCCGGGCCTGGGCCGCTGTTCGGTGTGGTCCGTGAGCTGGCGGTGGCCCCCGTGGACGCGGCCACACTCGGCGATGTGCTGGCCCGGGTCGCGGCCGGCTCGTCCGCGGTCGAACCGGACGAGGGCAGCTGGGTCGACCTGCTACGCACGGCACTGGCCGACGCCGGTGTCCGCACCAACAGCGATCTGGTGTGGCTGATGCGGCTGACCCGCCGGATGGGCCTGGCCCCCACCGACCGCACGTGGCTGGGCGAGCTGCGCGATCTCGGGGTGTCGCTGGAACTCCTGCACGAGCTGCCCGACGAGTACGTCCGGGCGGCGTTGGACGGTCGGCGTCGGGCCGGCAGCGGTCTGGCGACGTTGGCCGCCGAGACGGGACTGGGTGGCCCGGCCGCATTGGAGGCGGCGGCTGAGCGGCTCGGCGTACCCCCGGCCGACCTGGCCGTTGCTCTCGGCGACCGGATTCGGGCGGCCGTGGCCGATGCTCCACCGCTGTCCGGCATGGGACCGGACGATCTGCGGGACCAGGGGCTACGGGTCGCGGACCGACTACGGAACGAGGCCACACCCGACGGACCGGGTCTCGACCGGTGGGTGCGGTGGAGTGCGCGGCTCGGATTCCCGGTGGACCGACTCCGTCCGCTGGCCGAGATTCCGATGCTCGAAGAACTCATCTGGGTGGCCCTAGGTGACGTGCCCGGAGGTCGGGTCACCGAGGCTCTCGTGCCGCTGATGCCGTCTACGGCGGCTCCGGCGCCGATCACTCCCGCGTACCGCGCCGTGCCCACCCCGGTCGAGTTGGCCGAGTGGTCGACCCGGCTCGGTGTGCCCGCCCCCTACCTGCGGCGGGTGCTGGTCATGCCCGGCGTCGACGGGCGTGCGCTGCCGGCCTTGGCGGACCTCCTCGCGCTGTCCCCCGCCCGAGCGGCCGCCCTGGTCCGGCTGGTCGAGGTCACCGGTCGGGTGCCGGCAGCCGAGGACGTGCTCTCGTCCGCCTACCGGCTGGGCGTGTTCGCCGATCCCTACCTGTTGGTCTGGCTCTCCAGTTACTGGGAGATCCATCCGCGCCGGCTGACGCCGTTGCGCCCGCTGTTCGCGCGAATCGCGAAGATGCCCGCGCAGGGGCGACCGTCGCAGATCGAGGAGTTGGTCGGGCGGTGGGCGGACCCGGGTCGCTCGGGTGGGGAGTACCACGCAGAGCCCGCTACCGGCCTCTCGGCCGTACTGTCGCTCGACCGGCAGGCCGAGCGCGACACCGACGACCAGTTCCGGATGTGGGGTACCACCGAGGACTTGGTGTCGAGCGCCGACAGCGGTGCGGGCACCGACAAGCGGACGGTGACCGACGACGACGGCCCGGACCGTGACACCACGGCCGAGCCGCACCGCTCACGCAGCCACCTGTCCAGCCCGGACGGTGCCGAACAGCAGGCAGCACACACGAGCCTCGCCGCGCTCGTCTACAGCGGCCGCCCGACCTGGACCAGGGCGGACGGTGTCGGCCGGAGCCGCCGGAACGCAGCGGCGTTGTTCCGGGTGGCCGGTCTCGGGGTCGGCCCGGAGGGGGCTGGGCTAGAGGTCCTGGACCGTCTCCGGACGGTGGTCCGCGATCGTCGCCACAAGCTGCACCAGTGGGCGGAAATCAGCTCGATGTCGGCTGAGGAACTGCGGCAGTACACCGAGAAAGTCGCCGCAGATCCCGAGCTGGGGACGCTGACCCGGCAGGCGACGGTCGTCGCTTCGGCGGCGACTGCGGCAGTGCCCTCGCTGACCCGCAACATCAACTCACCCAACGTGGCGGAGGTGGTTCGGGGGGCGGTCCAGGCCGCCGACGCCGTGGTCGACGCGGTACGCGTCTGGGCCGTCCGGCACGCCGACCGGCCGATCCCCTCGGCCGGCGATCCGGTGCGTGAATCCGACCCGTCGCGGTCATTGCCGCCCGGCGCGGTACGGACCTCCACGTCGACCGATCGTGACGACCTGGCCGCGATGTTGACCGGGATCCGCGCACTGCTCCACTCGCTGACTCGGCCCACGGAGGTGGGCAGCGTCTATCGAACGTCCGCCATGGTGATCGAGGCTGCGGCCACGCACATCGCTCGTCTGGTCATGGGGGCCGGCACTGCCGCTCCGCCGGGGACAGCGTCGATCGCGATGGCCGTCGCCGCCCAGGCGGTCGAGGCCGCTCGACGGCTCACCGCGACTGTGGCGGCCTGGGACGAGCTGGCCGGTGGCCTCTCCGCGACGGAGCTGGCCGCTGCGGTGACCGACGGTCAGACGCAGGTCCGAGGCCGGGCGATCACGGACGGCCGCAGCGCGGACATCGTCCTCGCCCCGTCGTGGGCCACGCTCATCGGCGTACCCGAGTCCGATATCGAGGAGGACCTATACCGTCGCCCCTGGTTGGATCACCTGGCGGTGGTCGAGACAGCCAGGGAGTTCCGGGTTCCGTCCGCTGTGGTCTACGAGTACGCCCGACGCAACGAGTACCTCTCCGAGCGCGTACCGGAGCTGCTGAAGAGCTGGAACCTGGGGCGGTCCCTTGAGGACATATACCGTCTGGCGAACGAGGAATCGGTGCCGGTGCGGTTGTTGTCGCCGCTCCGGACCCTGCTGGGCGCACGGAATGCGATCGCCGACCCGCGGCAGATAAAGGCATCCCTGAGACGGGTGGAGTTGCCGGACCGGATCGCGAGGTCACCTCGGCGTCGGCTCGCCTTCCTGACCGACGTCGACCTGCGCACGACGGCCCTCGCCGAGCTTCCCGCCGGCAGGCTCGTCGGTTGGGCACATCGGTGGGAGGCCGACATTCTCGGGATGGACCCCGAGGATCTGGACAATGCCCACGGCGTCACCCTCCGGTCGCTTCTCGGCCTCGTTGACCTGGTGCGTCGCGGGTTCGCCGCACGCGACCCCGGCGGCAAATGGGAACGGCACGACATCGAGTCCCTGGCGGACGCGTTGGGCCTCAGCAGCTACCTGGTCACCGGTCACAGTGTCCGGATGGGCCGGGTGCCGGTGGAACTGGCGGAGAAACGGGACGGCGCGTACGTCTTCCTGCTCGCCACGGCACTTCGCATGGACTCGCGTGACGTGCCGAAACAGTTCCGTACGCTGCTGACCGAGGTGATGGATCGTTCGCTGTCACGGCAGGCCGTGGTGGACCGGGCCATGTCGCGCATCCAGGCGCGGGGGAAGGCGCCGGAGCCGCGGGGATCGCTCACCGCCAAGCTGCTCCGGCTCGGCCTCGCCGGGAACGATCGCCTACCGCAGCGCCTGGGGCTTCTCGCACGGCAGGCCGGCGTCACCCCGTCGATCGAGGACGCGTTCCAGGTCGCGGAACTGGCCGAGGTCGAACTCGACGTGGCGCTGTCGTTCATGGAGTTGACTACCGACCGCCCGCGACACGGGCCGGGCACGACGGTAGGGGGCGAGATCGCCGCGCCGTCGCCGAGCGCTCTGACGCCTGAGGTGACGGCGACCCGGCTTCGGGAGTGGGTCTCTCGGCTGGACAGCATTCCGGACTTCGACGGCCAGATCGCCGAGACGTTTGGCATCATGCGACACACCGGCTGGTCGCTGGAGGAACTCGCGACGCTGCCGGTCGACGATGCCGAGCGGGTGCTCACGGCCCTGTGGAGGGGGCTCAACCTGGACACCGATTTCCGGTACGTCACCCGTCTGCGTGACGGCGACCTCATGAAGATGCACGACCGGCTCGACGAACTCGTCTGGCGGACCATCGACAGTCGGATCGACCACAGGAATCTGTTGTGGACGAGCGTCCAGCTTCCCGGGGTCCGGGTTGACGTCAACCCACCCGGAGCCACCGTCGGGGATCGGGAGTCCCGCGCCTGGGATCTGGCGAGCGATGAAGACCTGCGCGCGGCGAACACTGAACTGAGTCGGCTGCACAGCGCGGGGACCAAGACGGTGTCCGTGGACTTCCAGACCCCGTCCGGCGCGATCGTCCGGGTCGGCGAGGTAGACACCGCCGGGCCGGTCTTCGGTGCGTTGGCGGCGATCCACGGGCTGGACGGGGGGCCGGCCGAGTATCCCGACCTTCTGGCCTACCTTGGATACGAGTTCGCTCCCTATGACCGTGGCCGCCTTGACCGTAGGGTGAGCGCGCTGCCGCCGCTGACGCTCACGTCCTTCGCGCGGGTGGCGGAGCCGCCGCTACGCGCCGTGATCATGCTGGCGACCCTCTGGCGCAGCCGGCAGCCGGCGCCACTCGTGCTGTCGGGTCGAGTGGAGCCCGTCACCACCCGACTACCGGACGACGGTGTACCGACCGTCGCTCGCGAGTGGGAGTACCACCTGAGTCCACAGGACATCGGCGGTCAGGCCGGCAGCCTGACCCGGGCGGTCCTGGACAGCGCCCGCGCGCAGGGACTCACGATGCCGGCGAACGTCCGGGACGAAGCCACCCTGCTCCAGCATGCGGCGCAGGTCGTGCACGACGACCCGCACCGCTTCATGATCCGGTCCATTGGAGAGTTGATCATCGGGAGTCTGGCCGACGGGGCGGTCTCCCAGCTCGCCGAGGTACTGGGCCTGGCCGAGCCGTCCCCCGGTGAGCCGTCGCTGCGCACCCGGCTGGTCACGATGGCGAACGAGGACGATCCCCGCCTCTATCGGCTGCTCGTCACCACCCTGTTCTCTCCGGGCAACGATGCGGCGGGCGCGCTGGTACGAGCGGGCTCGCCTGATGCGAACCCCGGCCGGGACGTCGCCGCGCTGCTGATCGCCGCGATCGAGGCGCCGCGTACGTGGAACTCCGCCATCCTCGACGAGGTCGCCGCGGTGTTCGCCGTCGCGTTGGGAGTCGACCTGGTCGTCGTGGGCGACGAGGTCGCCCGCACGTACCCGGCCGGCGGCTCGACGCTGTTCGTGCGTCGGGTGGACGGAGACCATTTCCAGTCGTACCGTCCGACCGGCTCCTGGGGGCGCCCCGCCGCCTTCGGCTCGGCGCCGGCCCTGCTCGCCGAGTACGACCCGGCCACGGACGTGGCGCGAGTGCCGGTGGTGCTCGACGGCCGACGCCACCGGGACCTGACGGCCCGGTTTACCGGGGACGAGCTCGTCGAGCGCTGGGCGATGGGTGCCCCGGACACCTCGGCACCGCTAGTGCTGCTGGTGGGCGGCGCCGCCCGTGGCGACGGTACCGATGGTCTGTTGGCGGAACGCTTCCGAGACCGGATGCGGCAGGGCGTGATCGCTCCCGTCGACGACATCGCACTCGACCCGCGGGGACGAGTTTCGGCCGTGCGGGTCAATCGGCGGCCCGACGGCACGGTCGATCTCCACGACGCGCCGCCATCGGAGTTCCGGTACTTCCCCGCCGACGGTGGTTCCGTCGTACCGCTCGGCGGCGACCTGGCCGCGGGTGCGACCACCGTCGACCTGCGGCTCGCGACGAACCTACCCCCCTCAGCCGAGGGACTCACCGTGCTGGCGCTCCGGCCCGCCCCTCCTGCCGCCGACGACCTGCCACCTCCGGGCCTGTTCGTGGACGGCGACGGCGTCATCCGGCTCGATCGCCTCGCCGCACCGCCGGACGGCTGGTGGCCGCTCGGCGATGCCTCACCGTTCCTCGCCCTGCGCTGGCTGGCGGCCGGCGGACCGGTCGACGGGGTGAACCCGTCGACTCTGGGGCAGTCGGACCTCCGGGCCGCCGCCGAGTACGCTACCAAGCTGAACGAGCAGCAGATCGCGGTCGAGGACCTGCCCCACTGGATGCGTGCGCTGCTCGCCGAGCAGTCCCCGCGAGTGACAGCGGTGCGGGGGACTCTCCCCGCGTTGCGGCGTGGCGCTGGTGTAATCGCCGTCTCTGCCTCCGGGCAGGTGCTGGCGGCCACCCGTCAACTCAACGGTGACCTGCTCACCTACCGCCCGGCCCGCAGCGACACCGACACGGAGCTACTGTCCTGGGCACGGTTCGTCGAGGAGGCGGACGAAGGCTGGTTCCTCGTGCAACGCCGCGCCGAGGACCCACCGCTGGCCGTGCTACCCACCGAGGGCACCACCGATCCGACCGCGTCGCGACGGTACGACCGGCCGGAGAACACCAGCGCGGCTCACGTCCAGGAGATCGAGCAGGCGCCGCAGAGCCCTGAGGTGATCAAGCCTCAGACCGACGAGCTCGACGTCCGACTCAACCCACTGTGGATGCCGCTGGCCGAGTTCACACCCGAGGTCTGGGCCGGACGTCCGGGCCACGAATGGATCTTCCTCGTCCTGGAACGCGGGTCGTACGCCGAGGTTAAGGAGGGCGACCCGCAGGACGGCGACGACGCGCGTGACCTCCTGGTGTTCGTCGGCTCGGAGACCGCGACCGACGCGATGTCGAGGGGGCAGCTCGACGATCTGCTCACGTCGCTGCGGAAGGTCAACCCCGACGTCACCCTCGCCGATGTCCGGGACATGCTCGACGGGCCCGGTCATCCCTCGCTGGCAGCGCGGTTCCAGGGCAACGGCACCGCGACGCTGACCCGGGCCGGGGTGGCCGGAAACATGCGGCGGGACCCGCAGACCGGCACCTGGGCGCTGGACGGAGTCTCCGGTAGGTACAACGCAGAACGTCTCGGGGCGCACCAGGACCTGGAGCGTTGGTTGCGTGAAGCGGCCCGGATCATCGCCGACCAGGTACGCGAGCCGGTGCTGCCCGGCGTGCGCGGCAGCATGGTGCAGGTCGAGCCGCGATACGAGTTCAACTCGAAGATCTACTACCCGCATCCCGACGACAGCCTGGACATGCTGAACGCGGTGCGGCGGATGCCCGAGTTCCGCCCGGTGTGGTCGGTCTTCGCCACCCTCGATCCGGAGACGGGTGAGGTGGTCACCGGCAAGGGGCGGTACGGTCCCCGGAACTTCAACCGTGACCTGGCGCGTAGCAACGCCGGTCCCGAGGGCGCGTTGCTGCTGGTGCTGTTCCTCCCCGGTGGGGGACAGGGTTCCGAGGCGGAGCGCCACGCGCTCTCCCGCTTCGGACAGCGGGTGCACGAGGCTCGCGGCACCGACGTGACGGTATCGGTCGGCAACGCCCACATTCTCCCGAACGATGAGGACGTGCAGCTGGGGACACTGACCACCGACCTCGCCGGTCACCCCATGGTCGAGCCCGCAGGCACCTTCGTCCATCATGAGCGCGAGCGGGGTTCGACACCGAAGACGGCGCCGAAGGCACTCAGCGCCTCGGCTGCGCGGGCGATGGAGGCGTTGCTGATCTTCAGCAGGCCCTCCGGAGTTCGTACGCCACAGCGGCATCCGGTGCCCTTCGGCGCGCCTCGGATCGAGGCACCTCGGGGCACCGCGTACGACGCTGGGGTGCTGGTCGTGGGCGACCTCGCCAGATGGCGGGACCATCCGACGGCGGAGGCGATCCGCCAGGCGGCGCGTGCGGTGCGGCGTCCGGTGGTGGTGGTGGAGGTCGGTCCCCGGGTCGACGAACGCCACGCGGTGCGGACCGTGCTCGGGTTGACGTTGATCAAATTCGGTGAACGACAGTTGCAGCCGATCGTGGTCGCCACCGCGCCCGCCGACGTCGTGATCAAGCTGGTCAACCGCTACCACCTTGCCGTGGTCAGTCCACCCAGCGCCGGCCCGGACGCCGGCTGGCAGGTCACCGGCCCGGACGGCGCGGTGCGCTGGTCTACGGCGACGTTCGTCCCGACGCTGTTCACCAGCGCCGGTCAGCTCATCACGGGCCCGGTCGCACGATCGGCATCGGTGACCCTGTCCGAGTGGGTGGGACAGCCCGACTGGCCCGCGGCGGAGGAGTACCTCCGCCAGAACGTCGCAGACCTGCGGCGGCCGGAAGTCGTGGCCGAACTCCGTCGGCTCGTCGACCGCGAGCACGACCCGGACCACCTCCGGGATTTCGCCCGCGAGGAGGGCGACCCCCGACGGCTCTACGCCCGCGCGGACAACCGACTGCTCTCCGCCCACAAGGCTGTGCTCGACCTGGTCGAGGCGGCGAACGGCGTCGTCGACCCGGCCGAGTCCCGGTATCAGCCGACCGAACCGATCCAGACGTTCGAGATGGAGCCCCGCACCACCGTACGGGGCCCGATGACGGTCACCTTCGCCCTCGACTACCTCGAACCGAAGCCGAATCCGTTGCACCGCAAGCCCTGGGACGACCGCCTGCTTCGCCTGATGTACACCGACCGTAAGGCCCGCGAACTGGCCGCCGCACTGGCCGCCGGCATCGTCGGCGAACAACCGGACCAGGTCGACGACGGACGCTGGAACGCCACCGTCTTCGGTGCCGTTTCCATCGTGCTGCGGATGACCCCACAGGAAGCCCGGGAGCCTGGCTTCGTCGACGCCTGGAGAAATGCCCTGAAGGACGTGGCCTGCTGCGAGGCCAACCCCACGCATCGCATGTACTGGGTGGACAGGCTCGACGAACTCCTCGGCGAGGTCGGCGCCAACGGCATCCCGGGCCACGTGGACGGCCCGGCGCCACACCACGCGGCACTACTGGTGGTGCTCACCTACACCTTGGCCAACTGCTGACCGGCCGTTAGGAGCCGGGCAGGGTGCCGTAGCTGTTGCGGTAGACCTTGCCCGGCTTGGGGTGGGTGAACTTCAGGCCCGCCCACACCTCGTCCACCCGCAGGCAGGTGCTCTCGACCAGCCCGAAGTCGTAGCCGATCCGGATCACGCTCTTGAGCTCCAGGTCGGAGCCGAGCCGGCCGCCCTTCGGCCAGGAGAGCCAGAGCATCCCGCCCCTGCGCAGGTGCTCCCGCAGCACCGGGAAACGGTGCCGCATCTCCTCCTGCGTGGTGACGAAGAGGTGCAGGTAGTCGAACTCCCCGGTCAGCGTGTCGGTGACGTCCAGTTCGGGCAGCCGCAGCGCCTCGACCGCTGAGGTGGGCGCCGCGTCCAGATAGGCCCGGCTGCCCGGCTTGACGCCCATCTTCTGCGCCACCGTCCGACCCGACGTCACTCGTTCCCCCGTTGCCTGCGTCATGCCGCGACGCTAACCCGCCCCTGTGACAACGCCCCGTCCGCCACCGGCGACGAGCCCACGTCACCGCGGACGGAGGCCCGCCACCCAGGACAACGCCCCACACCAAGGACAACGGCCCGCCGCCACCAAGGGCGACGGGCCGTCCGTGGTCAGAGCGCGGTGCGGATCGCCTCGGCGAGGGTCACCGGCGGCCGTCCGATCAGCGTGGCCAGGTCGTCGCCCTCGACGTACAGCTCACCCTCGGCGGCACCCCGGTCGGCGTCGGCCAGCACCTCCGCGTACCCCTGCGGCAGCCCGGCACCGACCAGCACCTCCACGTACTTCTCCACCGGCAGGTCCAGGTAGCCCACCTCCCGGCCGCTCTGCCGGGACACCTCGGCGGCAAGCTGGCCCAGGGTGAACGCCGGACCGCCCAGCTCGTACACCCGGTTGGTGTGCCCCTCGCCGGTCAGCACCACGGCGGCGGCCTCCGCGAAGTCCGCGCGGGCGGCGGCGCTGATCCGGCCGTCACCCGCCGCACCCGCGACCCCGTGCTCCAGGTACGTCGGGAGCTGCGGGAGATAGTTCTCCAGGTACCAGCTGTTGCGCAGCAGGACGTACGGCAGCCCGGAGGCGACGATCTCCTGCTCGGTGGCGCGGTGCTCGGTGGCGAGGATCAGGCTGGACGTGTCGGCCTTCGGGATGCTGGTGTAGACGACCAGCCCGACGCCGGCCTCCGTGGCGGCGGCGACCACGTTGCGGTGCTGCGCCACCCGCCGGCCCACCTCGCTGCCGGAGACGAACATCAGCTTCTCGGCTCCGGCGAACGCGGTCCGCAGCGACTCGGGGTCGTCGTAGTCGGCCTGCCGGACGGTGACGCCCCGCCCGGCCAGGTCGGCGAGGCGGCCGGTGTCCCGGCCGAGCGCCACGATCTGCCCGGCCGGTACGCCCCGATCCAGCAACGAGGTGACGATGAGCCGGCCGAGGTGCCCGGTGGCACCGGTGACGACGATGGACATGGGTACTGCTCCCTCCACGGAAACTGCCTGACGTCGGAGGCAACCGGAACATCGGGCCTTCACTTCCCGTTGGAGAGTAGGCACCTTGAAGTGCGCCACATCCTGATGGAGAGTAATAGCGTGGAACCCGACCTGTACGACCGGAAGTGCGGCAGCCGACAGGTCCTCGACCGGATCGGGGACCGGTGGAGCGTCCTGGTGGTGCTGACCCTCGCGAACAGCCCCAAACGGTACGGCGAGCTGGCCCAGCGGATCGACGGGGTGAGCCAGAAGATGCTCACCCAGACCCTGCGTGGCCTGGAACGCGACGGCCTGGTCACCCGCACCGTGCACGCCACCGTCCCGCCCCGCGTCGACTACGAGCTCACCGACCTGGGGCACGACCTGCGGTCACTGGTCGCCGGCCTGGAAGCCTGGGCGACGGACCACCTCGCCGAGGTGGAGGCCGCCCGCGCCCGCTACGACGCCCGCCAGCAGGCGTAGCCACCCTTTCCGGCCCGCCGGTCGGCGTGCCCCTCGGGTCGGGCTCGCGGGACGGTGGTCGCTGGCGGCTCCGACCGCCGGTCCGCGTGGCCCTGCGCGCTCGGCCCGGCGGTCGGCGTGGCCGCTAGCCTGCGGTCAGGGGCGTCGGGAGGTCGGTCGCGGCGCGGACCACCTGGTCGATCAGGCCGTACTCGCGGGCCTCGTCGGCGGTGAACCAGCGGTCCCGGTCCCAGTCGCGTTGGACCTCGTCCAGCGGGTGTCCGCTGTGCTGGGCGATCAACTCCAGCATGGTCCGCTTGACGTGCAGCATGTTCTCCGCCTGGATGGTGATGTCGCTGACCGTGCCACCGAAGCCGCCGTGCGGCTGGTGCATCACCACCCGGGTGTGCGGCAGCGCGTACCGCTTGCCGGCGGCACCCGCGCAGAGCAGGAACTGGCCCATCGAGGCGGCCAGGCCCAGCGCCAGCGTCGCCACGTCGTTACGGACGAAGCGCATCGTGTCGTAGATCGCCAGTCCCGCACTCACCGAGCCGCCCGGCGAGTTGATGTACAGGTGGATGTCCCGGTCCGGATCCTCCGCCGCGAGCAGCAGGATCTGGGCGTTGATCCGGTTGGCGACCTCGTCGGTCACCTCGCTGCCGAGGAAGACGATCCGCTCCCGTAACAGCCGCTCGTACACCTGGTCGCCGAAGGTCCGCTGACCGTCGTCCAGCATCGTGACCATCTCGTCCACCTCCACCCGCCGGTGGGCGACCTCCGCCGCTCGGGAACCGGCCCGTCCAGCGTGCGCCGGTCGGGTGGCTGGTCCCCAGCACTTCTGCCCCGGGCAGATCCGCCCACGGCAGAACGGACCAACCATGTCCCCGGCGCGTACCCTCGCCGACCTCGTGAGTGCCACGCAAACGCCGTTGAGGGCGTGGGCGGATCAGCTCGACAGTGGTTGCAGGTGACGTCCGGCCGGTTCGGATGTGGCCTGGTCGGGACCGTCGTCACCCGCGCCGACCTCTGCGGTGTCGCCGAAGACGATGATGCGAAGACCGCCGCCGAAGCCGAATCCGAAGCCGTCGCCTGGTCCGGCACCGACACCACCAGCGGCGGCACCACCGGTACCGAACTCGCCGGCCAGGTGCGTGAACCCTCCGACCGCCGCCGTCCCACCGCCGCCCCGGGACCCGCCGGCCTGGCCGCTGCCGAGTGACACGGCGTCGACCAGGCTGCTGCCGAAACCGATGCCGCCGAACTGCGCGACCGGGTGGGCGAAGCCGTCCGTGCCGCGCGGGACGGAGGCGGTGGGGTTGCCACCCCGGACGGCCGGGACGTAACTGCCCTGGGGAGTGGTCGAGGCCGGCCGCTCGACCCGGCGCAACTCGTCGCGTACCTCTCCGAGCAGGTCGGACAGGGGGAGGCCGAGCGCCCGGGAGACGGCGCCGAGCACCTCGGAGGAGGCTTCCTTTCGCCCCCGCTCGACCTCGGAGAGATAGGGCACCGACACGCCGGCGGCCTCGGCCACCTCGCGTAGCGTGCGGTGCTGTCGTTGGCGCTGGCGGCGCAGCACCGCACCGATCACCCGTCGCAGCAACGTCATGCGTGGGCCTCACTTTCGCCGGTCTGCGCTGACCGTACCCATCATGCCGGGCCGACGCCCGCCGCGCCGCCCCTCGCTCCGCCACCCCGCCGTGCGGATCGGCGGGCAGGGGCTATCTTGTGGGCGTGCAGTCGACCGAGTCGGGCCAGGCCCCGCGGTGATCCACTTTCCCGCGCAGCGGCGAGGCCCGCTCAGCGCGTTGAGTATGCGGCTGGCCGCCGCCGTCGGACTGGTGCTCGCGGTGGTCACGGTGGTCTACCTCGACCGCGACGGGTACCGGGACGTCAACGAGGACGGCATCACGCTCCTTGACTGCTTCTACTACGTGGTCGTCTCGCTCTCCACCACCGGGTACGGCGACATCACCCCGGTCAGCGACTCGGCGCGGCTGATCAACGTCCTGTTCATCACGCCGGCCCGGGTGCTGTTCCTGATCATCCTGGTCGGCACCACCCTGGAAGTCCTGACCGAGCAGTACCGGACCGGCCGCCGCCTGCACCGGTGGGAGAGAAAAGTGAAGGATCACGTCATCATCTGCGGCTACGGCACCAAGGGCCGTAGCGCGGTCTCGGCGCTGCTGGAGAACGGGTTCGAGAAGTCCCGGATCGTCGTGGTGGAGCGCAACGGCGCGGCGCTGCGGCAGGCCACCTCGAACGGGCTGGTCGCCATCGAGGGCTCCGCCACCCGCTCCTCGGTGCTCAACCAGGCGCACGTACGGACCGCCAAGGCGGTGATCATCGCGACCGACAGCGACGACGCGTCGGTGCTGGTGGCGCTGACCGTACGGCAGCTCACCGCCGGACAGGTGCGGATCATCGCCGCCGCGCGGGAGGCGGAGAACGCGCCGCTGCTCAAGCAGAGCGGCGCACACCACGTGATCGTCTCGTCGGCGACCGCCGGGCGTCTGCTGGGCCTGTCGACCTCCGCGCCGCCGCTGATCGACGTGGTGGAGGATCTGCTGACCCCCGGTCAGGGGATGGCGCTGGCCATGCGCTCGGCGGAGCGGAACGAGGTGGGCCGGAATCCGCGCGAGCTGGAGTCCCTGGTGATCGCCCTGGTCCGGCGCGGCAAGGTGGTCACGCTGGCGGACCAGGCGGGCGCGGTGGTCGAGACCGGCGACATGCTGGTCCACGTACGCGACGACCGGCCCACCGCCACCACCCTGCCCTGACCCGCAGTCGCGGTCGGTAGGAGTCAGCAGAGCACGTCGGGGTCGTCCTGGATGGCCTCCGTGCAGGTCGCCGGTGCCCCGCTGCTGGCCCGCCGCAGCAGGTCGTAGAGGGTGTCCCGCTCGGCGGGATCGAGTGAGGCGAGCACGTCGTCCTCGGCGCCGGCCAGGGCGCACTCGGCCTCGTTGAGCCGTTTCGTCCCGGTGTCGGTGAGGCTGACCACGTGTCGGCGGCGGTCCTCGGGGGAGCGGCGTCGCTCGACGAGCTCCGCCGTCTCCAGGTCGTTGAGCAGCCCCACCACGTTCGTGCCGTCGAGCTGCAGGCTGCTCGCGAGCGCCTGCTGACTCATGTCGCCGGCCTCCCGCAGCACGGTGAGCGCGACCAGGTGCCGGGGGCGCAGACCGAGCGGTGCCAGCACCGACTCCGAGCGCAGCCGCATCCGGCGGGCCAGGAATTCGAGCAGGGCGCCGGAACGGCGCTCCCTGTGCTCAGCCGGCCCGGCAGTCATGTGACCGAGTTTACCTCCACCGCGAAACATTGGCCTGCTATAAATAGTTGGCGCTACACAAACCATCTGTGAGGGGTTAGCCAATGCCGCACCTGTTGCACATCGACTCGAGCATCCGGGGAGAGCAGTCGGTCAGCCGCCGGCTCACCGCCCGCGCCGCCGCCGCGTGGCAGGCCGCACACCCGGGCGGCACGATCACCTACCGCAACCTCGGTAAGGAGCCGCTGCCGCACCTCGACGAGGCGGCCGAGACGGCCCGCAGTACGCCGCCCGACCAGCGCACCCCGGAGCAGCGCCGCACCTGGGAGCTGATCGAGCAGGTGATCGACGAGGTGAAGGCCGCCGACACCGTGCTGCTCGGCCTGCCGCTCTACAACTACGGCGCGCCGAGCAGCGTGAAGACCTGGGTGGACCTGCTGATCGCGCCCGGCCTGTCGTACGACCCGGCCACCGGCGCGGGGCTGCTCGGCGACCGGGAGTTCATCGTGCTGGCCTCCCGGGGCGGCGGCTACGGCTCCGGCACCCCACGCGAGGGCTGGGACCACGCCGCGCCCTGGCTGCCGCACGGCCTGTCGATGACCGGCCTGGAGCCGAGGTTCATCGGTTGCGAGCTGACCCTGGCGCCGAGCGTCCCGGCCTTGTCCGAGCTGATCCCGCTGCACGAGGAGAGCCTCACGGTGGCCGAGCGGAGCATCGACGAACTCTGGGTGCCGGCCACGGTCTGACCTGGTACGGAAAACGGCCGGGCCGCCCCGTCAGGGGGCGGCCCGGCCGTTGCGGATGATCCGGTGGCTCAGAGAATCGTCCAGGTGTCGCCGCTGCCCAGCAGGCCGGCGAGCTGCTGCTCCGGCGTCTCGGTGACCTTGGCCTGGGCCTCGGCCACCTGCCCCTGGACCACGCTGTCGTACGACGGCCGGCGCACCGACCGGAACACCCCGATCGGGGTGTTGCGCAGGTCGAAGCCGGGCAGCCGGGACAGCGCGAAGGCGTACGCCGGGTCGTCGACCGTGGCGTCGTGCACCACGATGTCCTCCGCCGGGGTGGACGCGGTCTCGCGGACCTCCAGGCCGAAGCCGCGCGGCGGGTGCACCACGCAGAACTGCCCGTCCCTGCCGAACGTGATCGGCTGACCGTGCTCCAGCCGGATCAGGTGGTCGTCCCGGACGCCCGGGTCCTTGAGCTGCTCGAACGCACCGTCGTTGAAGATGTTGCAGTTCTGGTAGATCTCCACGAAGGCCGAACCCTCGTGCTCGGCCGCCGCGCGCAGCACCGACTGGAGATGCTTGCGGTCCGAGTCGATGGTGCGGCCGACGAAGGTGGCCTCCGCACCGAGCGCCAGCGACAGCGGGTTGAACGGCGCATCCGCCGACCCGACCGGCGTCGACTTCGTGATCTTGCCGACCTCGGAGGTCGGCGAGTACTGGCCCTTGGTCAGACCGTAGATCCGGTTGTTGAACAGCAGGATCTTGAGGTTGACGTTGCGGCGCAGCGCGTGGATCAGATGGTTGCCGCCGATGGAGAGCGCGTCACCGTCACCGGTGACCACCCAGACCGACAGGTCCGGACGGGAGACCGACAGGCCGCTGGCGATCGCCGGGGCACGCCCGTGGATCGAGTGCATCCCGTAGGTGTTCATGTAGTACGGGAAGCGCGACGAGCAGCCGATGCCCGAGACGAAGACGATGTTCTCCCGGGGGATGTTCAGCTCCGGCATGAACTGCTGGACGGCCGCGAGGATCGCGTAGTCACCGCAGCCGGGGCACCAGCGCACCTCCTGGTCGGACTTGAAGTCCTTGGCGGTGAGCTTCAGAGCGACGGGCTCAGACATTCTTCAGGACCTCTTCCAGCATCGACTCCAGCTCGGCGGCGGTGAACGGCAGGCCGCGGACCTGGTTGTAGCCGATCGCGTCGACCAGGTAGCGGGCCCGGATCACGTGGGCGAGCTGGCCGAGGTTCATCTCGGGGATGACCACCCGGTCGTACGCACCGAGCACCGTGCCCAGGTTCGCCGGCATCGGCGCGAGGTGGCGCAGGTGCGCCTGGGCCACCGGCAGCCCGCGCTGGCGCAGCGCCCGGCAGGCGGCACCGATCGGGCCGTACGTGGAGCCCCAGCCGAGCACCAGCACCCGGGCGTCGCCGTCCGGGTCCTCGACCTCGATGTCCGGCACCGGGATGGTCTCGATCCGGGCCGCCCGGGTCCGCACCATGAAGTCGTGGTTCGTCGGGTCGTACGAGATGTCGCCGGTCTTGTCGGCCTTCTCCAGACCGCCGATCCGGTGCTCCAGGCCCGGGGTGCCGGGCACCGCCCACGGACGGGCCAGCGTCTGCGGATCGCGGAGGTAGGGCAGGAAGGTGGTGCCGTCCTCGCCGTTCGGCGCGGTGGCGAACTCGACCCGCAGGTCGGGCAGGGACTCCACCTCGGGCAGCAGCCACGGCTCGGAGCCGTTGGCGACGTAGTTGTCCGACAGCAGGATCACCGGGGTGCGGTAGGTCAGCGCGATCCGCGCCGCCTCCAGCGCCGCGTGGAAGCAGTCCGACGGGGACTTCGGCGCGATCACCGCCACCGGCGCCTCGCCGTGCCGCCCGAACAGCGCCATGTTCAGGTCGGCCTGCTCGGTCTTGGTCGGCATACCCGTGGACGGCCCGGCCCGCTGCACGTCGACGATGACCAGCGGCAGCTCCAACGCCACCGCGAGCGAGATCGTCTCGCCCTTCAACGCGACGCCGGGACCGCTGGTGGTGGTGACCCCGAGCGCGCCGCCGTACGAGGCGCCCAGCGCCGCCCCGATCGCGGCGATCTCGTCCTCGGCCTGCATGGTGGTGACGCCGAACCGCTTGTGCTTGCTCAGCTCGTGCAGGATGTCCGAGGCCGGGGTGATCGGATACGCCCCGAGGAACACCGGCAGGCCGGAGCGGACCCCGGCGGCGACGAGACCGAGCGAGAGCGCGGCGTTGCCGGTGATGTTGCGGTACGTCCCGGACGGCATCTTGGCCGGCTTGACCTCGTACCGGACGGCGAAGTCCTCGGTGGTCTCGCCGAAGTTCCAGCCCGCCTTGAAGGCGGCGATGTTGGCGGCGACCAGCTCCGGGCGCTTGGCGAACTTGCGCTCCAGGAACCGCAGCGTCGACTCGTACGGGCGGGAGTACATCCAGCTCAGCAGCCCGAGAGCGAACATGTTCTTGGCCCGCTCGGCGTCCTTCTTGGACACGTCCTGCTCGGCCAGCGCACCGATCGTCATCGAGGTCAGCGCCACCGGGTGCACCGCGTACGCGTCGAGGCTGTCGTCGTCGAGCGGGCTGCTGGCGTACCCGACCTTGGCCAGGTTGCGCTTGGTGAACTCGTCGGTGTTGACGATGATGTCGGCCCCGCGCGGCAGGTCGGCGAGGTTGGCCTTGAGGGCCGCCGGGTTCATCGCCACCAGCACGTTCGGCGCGTCGCCGGGCGTGAGGATGTCGTACTCGGCGAAGTGCACCTGGAAGCTCGACACACCCGGCAGGGTGCCGGCGGGTGCCCGGATCTCGGCCGGGAAGTTGGGCAGCGTGGAGATGTCGTTGCCCAGTTGCGCGGTCTCGGAGGTGAACCGGTCGCCGGTCAGCTGCATGCCGTCGCCGGAGTCACCGGCGAACCGGATGACCACCCGCTCCAGCTGGCGGATCTGCTTGCTCACGGCCGCACCCCGCTCCGTCGTGCGTGGCCCGCTCGGCTGAACTGGATGGTGACCTCGCCTTGCCCGGCCACGAGACCTCCTTGACGCGCCGCTGCACCGGCCGTCCGCGAAAGGTCCGGCCCGCCTGTCATTCCTCACCCAGAGCCTACGTCGGATCGAGGCTCCGCCTGCCCCGGAGGTCCGCCGACTGGGACTGGATTGTGGGGGTCTATGCGGCCCCTTGGGGGGTTTCGCCCGGCACGCCGTAATCCAGATCACCGCCCAATCCGGGCGGACCGCCAGGGATTGACCCGACCCGCCGACGGTTTCCGCCGGTAGGCTGAGCGATCGTGACCGGTTACCTGGGCTCGTACGCGACGCTCGGGCTGTTGCTGCTCGCCGGCGTCCTCTTCCTCGTCGTCGCCTTCTCGGCCAACCGGGTGCTGCGCCCGGCCCGCCCGGCGGACCCGCCCGGCAAGCGGGCCAACTACGAGTGCGGTGTCGACCCCGTCGGCGGCGACTGGGCGCAGATGCAGATCCGCTACTACGTCTACGCCTACCTGTACGTGCTGTTCGCGGTCGAGGCGGTGTTCCTCTTCCCCTGGGCGGTGGTCTTCGACCGGCCCGGCTTCGGCCTGGTCACGGTCGTGGAGATGGCGATCTTCGTGGCCATCCTCGCGCTCGGCCTGCTGTACGCCTGGCGTCGCCGGATCCTCGACTGGACCTGACCCCGGTCAGGCCAGCCCGCGCCGGGTCACCGTGGGCGGGCGGGTGCCCCGGATGGACGCCACCATGTCCAGCACGCGGCGGGTCTGGCGGACCTGATGGGCCCGGAAGACCCGGGCGCCCAGCCACGCGGAGACCGTCGTGGCGGCGAGCGTCCCCTCCAGCCGCTCGGCGACCGGCAGGTCCAACGTCTCGCCGACGAAGTCCTTGTTCGACAGGGCCACCAGCAACGGCCACCCGGTGTCGGCCAGCTCACCGAGCCGCCTGGTGATCTCCAACGAGTGCCGGGTGTTCTTGCCGAAGTCGTGCGCCGGGTCGATGAGGATCCCGTCGGGGCGTACCCCGAGGGACACCGCCCGCTCGGCGAGCCCGGTCACCGTCGTCACCACGTCGGCCACCACGTCGTCGAAGGCCGCCCGGTGCGGCCTGGTCCGTGGGCTCAGTCCTCCGGCGTGCGAGCAGACCAGCCCGGCCCCGGTCCGCGCGGCGACCCGGGCCAGCGCCGGGTCCGCACCCGACCAGGTGTCATTGAGCAGGTCCGCACCGGCGGCCACCGCCTCCACCGCCACCTCGGCCCGCCACGTGTCGATGGAGATCACCACGTCCGGGAAGGCGGCCCGGACGGCGGCGATGGTGTCCACCGTCCGTCGGATCTCCTCGGCCACGTCCACCTCGGCACCCGGCCCGGCCTTCACCCCACCGATGTCGACGATCTGCGCGCCCTCGTCCACGGCGCGGGCCACCGCCCGCAGCGCGCTGTCCGCCTCGTACGTCGCGCCCCGGTCGAAGAAGGAGTCCGGAGTGCGGTTGACGATCGCCATCACCACCAGCTCGTCGGGACCGAACGTCCGTCCACCGAGCCGCAGCTCCCCGGCCACGCCGCCTCCTCCATCGCCGTACGCCGCCGGCCGCTCACCCGGCCGCCGACCACGACGCTATCCCGCGCCAGGTCACGGGCACCGTCCGGTACGGCGCGCCGGGTGGGGTCGCTCCGGGGCCGTCGACATGCCACGATCAGTGGTATGGGTCAGCTTCTGCTCCTGCTGGTCGTGGCGGTCGCCGTCGCGGCGGTGGTGTTCGGGGTCACGGTGCTGGTCACCGGCCGGGATCCCGGCCTGGTGCCGGTCGAGGCGGACGGGCGGGCGGTGCCGCTGCCCGGCGACCGTCCGCTGCGCGAGTCGGACGTGGGCGAAGTGCGTTTCGACACCGCCCTGCGTGGATATCGAATGGCCCAGGTCGACCAGGCGCTGCGCCGGGCGGCGTACGACATCGGCTACAAGACCGAGCTGATCGGGGTGCTGGAGGCAGAGGTGACCGCGTTGCGCGACGGGCGGACGGCCGAGGCCGACGCCCTGCAGCGCGCCCGCGAGCAGTCCGTGGGCCTGGCCACCGGCCCGGCCCCCGACGTCACCCCGCCCGCACCCGACCCCTCCACCCCGTCGGTCTCCGACATCACCGTCACCCCGGCGGAACCGGATCTCTCCGCTACTCCGGCGAACGCCTCCTCGCCCGCTGGCACCGCTGCCCCGTCCAGTTCGGCCACGTCCGGTACCGCCGCGTCTGCCGCGACGACCGCCAAGGACCTGCCGACTGCCAAGGACGCGCCGACGACCGCCCCGGCGACGACCGCCCCGGCGGGCGGCCAGGGCGACGCCGCGACCAGTGGTGGCCAGAGCGCGGCGACCGCGCCGACCGGCGTCCAAGGCGCCACGGCGGCCGATGATCGGCAGGGCGCCGGACCCGCCGGGGCAACAGACCGCACGTCGGACGACGACGCGTCGGAGGCCGAGCCGCGCGGGCCGGTGGTCCGCTCGGAGTCGGCGTGAGCGATCCGGAGGGGCAGGACGATCTGCGCCAGGCGGCCCAGCCGGGCGCCGGTGAGGTCACCGCGACCGTGATCGTCGATGCTCCCGCCGAGAAGGTCTTCGCGGCCCTGCTCGCCTGGGAACGGCAGTCCGACTGGATCCCGTTCACCAGAGTGCGGGTGGTCGAGGGCGACGGCGGCGAGGGCAGCCTGGTCGAGGCGGTCACCGCGCTCGGCCCGGCGGTGCTGCGGGACAAGATGCGGGTCGTCCGGGTGGACGCGCCGTACGAGATCGGTGTGGTGCACTGCGGCACCCTGCTGCGCGGGCCCGGCGTGCTGCGCTGCACCCCGTTGGCGGGCGGGCGTACCCAGGTGGTCTGGCACGAGTGGTTCCACCTGCCCGGCGGCACCGCCGGGAGGGCGGCCTGGCCGGTGCTCTGGCCCGGCTCGAAGTTCAGCCTCACCCAGGCGCTGCGCCGGTTCGCCCGCCAGGTCGAGCAGGGCCGCCTGCCCTGACCCCGGTGCACCCCCGATCGCTGAACCGCCTCGCGATGTCTGGCGGCGCAGTGGGCGCTCAATCTGTTCCGAACTGAGCAGACCCGCGCGCACCACGAGCTTCCTTGCCAGTGGGCGGTGTGTAGATCAGATCTTGTGGATCGTGATGAGGTCTTCGAGACCTGCGAGATCTTCGGCGTTGCGGGTGTACACGGCGGCGTCATGGGCGTGCGCAGTTGCCGCGATCAGCAGGTCCATCACCCTGGCTCGCGGTTGGCGGCCGGTCTCGACGACGCGTGCGGCCAACCGTGCGTAGCTGTCGGCGACCACTTCGTCGATGGGAAGTGGATCGAATCGACGTTGGATGGTGCTCAGCCGTGCCAACCGGAGTGCCCTCGCCTCGGCGGTTTTCGCGACCAGGACACCGAATTGGAGTTCGGCGAGGCTGGCGACGCTGATGGCCAGCTCGCCGGGAATCGGGGTTACGTCGGTGGCGATAAGGATGCTGGTGTCGAGGATGCCGCGACTCACCTCTCGACCCACGGATCGGTGATGGCGTCGTCGAGCAGGTCCCGATCGCCCGCCCACCCTGGGTCCGTGGGCTGGTCGAACACGCCGGCAAGGTCGTCCCACTCGCGCCAGGTGCGAGGACTGACGGGGCCGAGCACGGCTGCCGGTCGGCCAGCGACGGTGATCGTCACACGTTCGCCCGCCTGCGCCCGACGTACCAGGTCGCTGGCGTTCTGCCGCATCTCCCGCAACCCCACCTCATGCATACGGGCACTGTAGCACATGTGCTACCTGCCCCCGAGGGTCGATCAGCACCTCGCTGCGGCCGATCCTCCGGGCCGCGACGGTCACACCCGCGACGTAGCCTCGGGGCCGTGACTGAACTGGTGATCGGTGCCGACGGGCTGGCCCGCTGCGCCTGGGGGGCGAGTACACCCGACTACGCGGTCTACCACGACACGGAGTGGGGCCGCCCGCTGCACGGCGACGACGCGCTCTACGAGCGGATGACGCTGGAGGCGTTCCAGTCCGGGCTGTCCTGGTTGACGATTCTGCGCAAGCGTCCGGCGTTCCGGGCGGCCTTCGCCGACTTCCGGATCGAGGCGGTGGCCGGCTACGGCGAGGCCGACGTCACGCGGCTGATGGCCGACGCGGGCATCGTCCGCAACCGCGCCAAGATCGAGGCGGCGATCGCGAACGCGCGGGCCGCGTTGGAGCTGCCGGAGGGGCTGTCGGCGCTGCTCTGGTCGTTCGCGCCGGCCGCCGACCGAGACCGCCCCACCGCGCTGACCGGGGTGCCGGCGTCGACCGACGCCTCCGCCGCGATGGCCAAGGCGCTCAAGCGGCGCGGCTTCCGGTTCGTCGGCCCGACCACGGCGTACGCGCTGATGCAGGCGACCGGGATGGTCGACGATCACCTGGCGGGCTGCCACGTCGTGGCGACCCGGGCGAACGTGATGAGATGAGGACATGACGACCGACACCGCGCACCGGCGCAACGGCGTGAGCCACGCGGAGGGCACCGGAGCCTGGGCGGTGCTGCTGCCGCCCGGCAGGTACGACGCCGAGCGGCTCGTGCACCACGACACGCTGGAGCTGACCGGCCTGGACGACCGCCGCCTGCCCGGCCCCGGCGATCAGATCGCGGTGCTGGCCGACGAGCCGCCCCGGCTGGTGGCGCTGGGCCGGGTCGCCGTGCCGACCGGGCACGCTCCCGACGACCCGGAGGACCCGCAGTCCGACCGGGGGCCCGACGCGCTGGTGGTCACGTACACCCGGCGGGCCTTCGACGAGCCGGTGCCGGCGGAGACGCTGGCCCTCGACGGGCCGGTCACCCCGCTCGACCCGGTGACCTTCCGCGAGTTGGCCGACCGGCTCGGCCCGGCGCCGCAGCGGCGTACCTGGCTGGTCAGCCTGGACCTGCCGATCGAGGCCGACTCGCCGGCCGAGGCGGTCCGGCTGTTCTGGGCGTACGTGCAGGAGTTGGGCCCCCGGGAGCTGCCCGCCTTCGTCTCGCCCTCCGGCGACGAGTTGGCCATGCAGGCCTTCGTGCTGGGCGCCGAGGCGAACCAGGACCCGGAGGAGGACGACTGACCCGTCCGGGTCAGCGTCCCTCGAAGACCGGCTTCTGCTTGTTGACGAAGGCCACGGTGGCCGCCCGGTGGTCGGCGGTGCCGCCGCAGATCGCCTGCGCCTTCGCCTCGGCGGCCAAGGCGTCGGCCAGCGTGCCGGCGTCGGCGACGGAGAGCTGACGCTTGATCGCCCCGTAGGCCACGGTCGGGCCGGCGGCGAGTCGGGTGGCGAGTTCCTGGGCGGTGGGGAGCACCTGCTCGTCGTCGTCCAGCAGCCGGGTGAGCAGGCCCAGCCGGGCAGCCTCGTCGGCGCGTACCGGCTCGGCCAGCATCAGCAGCTCGACGGCCTTGGCGTGGCCGACCAGCCGGGGCAGCGTCCAGGACGCGCCGGTGTCGGCGGCGAGCCCGACCTTGGCGAACGCCATCAGGAAGCTGGTCGACGGCCCGCCGACGCGGAAGTCGGCGAGGAACGTCAGCGAGGCGCCCGCGCCGGCGGCCATGCCGCGTACCGCCGCCACGACCGGCTTGGTCAGGTTGGCGAGCCGGGTGGCGATCGGGTTGTAGTGCAGCGCCACGGTGTCCAACGGCCGACCCGCGCCCTCCTGGAGGGTGGTGACGTGCTCGCGCAGGTCCTGGCCGGCGCAGAAGTTCCCGCCGGCACCGGCGAGCACCACCGCGCGGACGCCGCGGTCGGCCTCCAGCTCGGCGAGCGTGTCCCGGAGCGCCTCCTTGAGCGCCACGTCGAGCGCGTTCATCGCCGTCGGGCGGTTCAGGGTGAGCGTGGCGACGGCGTCGGTGCGGTCGACGAGTAGCGGCTCTGTCACGTGTGGCGACCCTTCTGTCGGGCGATCCGGTGTCCTCCGTCGAGGCACTGTTCGACGTACCGGTCGGCGGCCGGCCGGAGCCGGGCCGCGTGCCGGTCGAAGAAGCCGGCCGCGGCGGTGCCGGGCCAGCGTTCGGGAAGCAGCGCCGGCGGTAGCTGCGGGTCCCGGAACAGGAAGGTACGCCACGCGTGCACCAGCCGGAACCGGGCCGCGTACGCCTCCTCGTCGCCGCTACGTGCGGAGACTCCGCTCAAGAGGTTGCGCTGCTCGGTGACGAACTGCTCGTACGCCCGGCCGATCTCGGCGAGGTCCCAGGCCCGGCGGACCAGGCCCATCGCGCCCGGCGTGCCGGCGGCGTGCGCCGCGCTGAACCGCTCGAACCGGACGCCCGCCTCGCTGAGCAGCAGGTCGACGTCCTCGGCCGGGCGGGTGGCCACCCAGGTCTGTTCGTCGAGCGTGCCGTAGCCGAGATACCGCAGGTTGGCGGCGAGGCGCTGGCGGTCACGTCGGGCCGTCGGCGCGTCGAGCACCAACAGGTCGAACCGGCCGTCCCAGGTGACCCGACCGGTGCGGTAGATCCGGGAGGCCGCCTCGTCCAGCCGTCGGGCCGCCTTGGGTGTGATCGAATAGCCCGGTCCGGAGGTCAGTTTGACCGGTTCGAGCCACCCCTGACGGACCATGCGGGAGACCGCCGTCCGTACGGCGGGTGGGGCGATCCCGAGCGGCGCCAGCAGCTTCACCAGGGCGGCAACGGGTGCGCGGCCACCCCGGGGTCGAAGGTGGTCGCCGTACAGGTCGAAGAGTGCCGACCGTGCCTGCATGACCGCACATTGTGACAGGCCATCTCGCGATAAGCTAGATGCTGTTACATCAATGCTGCTTCGGTTTGGGTCCGGCGGTGTTCATCAGGGAAAATCGTTGGTCGACACCTCCCGTGCGCATTGCGGGTGGTCATGGCGAAGTGGCTGTGGGGCAACCCACCGACCCTGGTGTAGGTCTGAGGGGAGACAACATGGCGGCGATGAAGCCGCGGACGGGCGACGGTCCGCTGGAAGTCACCAAGGAGGGCCGGGGCATCGTCATGCGGGTCCCGCTGGAGGGCGGTGGCCGGCTCGTCGTCGAGATGACTCCCGACGAGGCGACGGCGCTCGGTGACGCGTTGAAGGCGGCCGCCGGCTGAAAGAAGGCCGGTTCGTCGGCGACGCTCGCCGCCGCGGACGGTTCGTCACACCCTGAGCCACCGGCTGAGCCGGTGGCTCAGGGCCTTCACACCATCTCGCCGGGCAGTCGCCCCGCGATCGTCCCCAGGAGGTACGGCTCCGCGTGCTCGCCATCCGTCTGACCGCCGAGCCGGACCGGCTCGACGTCCTGGTCCTGCCCGTCCGACCCGGCAACGACGACGACACGTCGGCCGAGCCGGTGCCCACCGGGGCGACGCTGCCCACGGGGGTCGCCGACGAGGCTGCCGCGCTGGTCGCGCCGGCCCGGGTGACCGGTCGACCCGGTCAGGTCCACACCCAGGTGCGGCCGGGTGGCACCCCCGCCCGGCTGCTGCTGCTCGGCGTGGGTGAGGCGGACGAGGCGGCCTGGCGTGCGGCGGGTGCCGGACTGGTCCGGGCAGCCCGAGATGAGACTCATATCACAGTGGCGTTGCCGACGGAGGTCTCGCCCGAGGCGGTGCGCGGGCTGGTCGAGGGCCTGCTGCTCGGCTCGTACCGCTTCCGCCTCGGCGACGACGCGGACGCCCCGACGCTGACCGGGGTCGACCTGGCGGTCACCGACCCCGACGCGTACGCGCAGGCCGTCGCGACGGCCCGGACCACCGCCGAGATGACCCGGCTGGCCCGGGACCTGACCAACACGCCCTCCTCGATCAAGAACCCGGAATGGTTCGCCGCCCAGGTCACCGACGCCGCCGCCGACCTGCCCGGACTCCGGGTACGGGTACGCGAGCCGGAGCAGTTGGCCGCCGAGGGGTTCGGCGGGATCCTCGCGGTGGGCGGCGGCTCGGCCAGCGGCCCCCGCCTGGTCGAGATGGACTGGCACCCGGCCGACGCCCGGACCCACGTGGTGCTGGTCGGCAAGGGCATCACCTTCGACACCGGCGGCATCTCGATCAAGCCCGTGCCGGCGATGAAGCTGATGCGCAAGGACATGGCCGGGGCGGCGGCCGTCGTCGCGGCCACCCTGGGCGCGGCGGCCCTGCGGCTGCCGGTCCGGATCACCACGCTCACCCCGCTGGCCGAGAACATGGTCAGCGGCTCGGCGTTCCGCCCCGGCGACGTCATCCGGCACTATGGCGGCCTGACCAGCGAGACCACCAACTCCGACGCCGAGGGCCGGCTGGTCCTCGCCGACGTGCTGGCGTACGCCGTGCAGGAGCTCAAACCGGACCTGCTGATCGACCTGGCCACGCTGACCGGGGCGAACGCGGTCGCGCTCGGCACCCGCATCGGCGCGCTCTACAGCGACAACGACCAGTTGGCCGCAGACCTGCTGGCGGCCATCGACACGGCCGGTGAGTCCGCCTGGCGGATGCCGCTGGCCGCCGACTACGTCGAGCACCTCGGCAGCGACGTGGCCGACCTGCACAGCGCACCGACGCAGGGGGCCGGATCGGTGCTGGCCGCGCTCTACCTGCGCGAGTTCACCGGCGAGCTGCGTCAGCAGTGGCTGCACATCGACATGTCGGCGCCGTCGTGGTGCGACCGCGACGACGCGGAGCTGACCCGGGGCGCCACCGGCTGGGGCGTACGCGGCCTGCTGCGCTGGCTGGCGACCCTCTCCTGACCGACGGCTCGGCGGCGGTGCGCGCGAATCAGCAGCGCACCGCGGCCAGCAGCCCGTGCCCCACCGGCAGCATCGCCGGGATCCAGTGCTCCGACTCGCGGATGGCCTTGATCGTCTCGCGTACCGTCACCGTCTCCGCGTCCCGGGCGGCCGGGTCACCGATCCGGCCCCCGGCCAGCGTGCCGTTGAGGACCAGCACCCCGCCCGGCCGCAGCAGCCGCAGCGCGGCCTCCACGCAGGCGGTGAAGCCGGTCGCCTCGGCGTCGACGAAGACCAGGTCGTACGCGCCGTCGGCGAGCCGGGGCAGCACGTCCAGCGCGCGTCCGGTGATGATGCGGGTCCGACCGGCGACGAAACCGGCCTCGGTGAAGATCCGGCGGGCGATCCGCTGGTGCTCCACCTCGACGTCGATGGTCGTGAGTACCCCGTCGGACCGCATCCCGCGCAGCAACCAGACGCCGCTGACGCCGGTGCCGGTGCCGATCTCGACCACCGCCCGTGCGTTGCCGGCGGCGGCGAGCAGGCGCAACGCGGCGCCCGCACCCGGGGTGACCGCGTCGAGTCCGACCTCCCGGGCGAGGCTGCGGGCGGTACGCAGCACGAGATCCTCGGTGACGTACGACTCGGCGAACTGGAGAGCCGGGTTCGTCGAACTGCCGGAACCGGCGACCGTGGCGATGGGACACCTCCGGGCGGCGAGCATGATGCGCAGGGCGGGTGGGCACTGTGACTCTAGAGGCGGCCCGCCACCGGCGCAGCCGCGCGTCCACCCGCAGTGACAACCGCTGACCCCATACGGCACATCCGTGCAATCCTGGAAGCGGTATCCCGTCGACGGCATCGGGGCGGCGTCCGATCGCCGGATCGCGGGACACCGGGGGACGGACTGGGAGGCACCGAGTGACCGACGGCTGGGACTGGCGCCAGCCCGGCGCGAGCGGCGTACCGGCGGGACAGCCGGTGCCCGGAACTCCGCCGGCAGGCTCGTCGGCACGCGAGGGCGCCCCGCCGGGCGCCTCACCGTGGTGGTCCGACGCGCTCAGCGACCCGTGGCGGGACCCGAACGCTCCGACGGCGGTGGTGCTGCCGGCGGCACCGGTCGCCGGTGCAGAGCCGGAACGGGTCACCGACCCGGACGCGCCCGGGCGCCCGAAACTGCACCAGATGCTGCTGGTGCCCCTGCTGGCCGCGTTGCTCGCCGGCACACTCGGCGGTGCCCTCGGGTACGCCTTCGCGGTCCGTGGCGGCGCGGCCGGGCCGGTGCTCGGCGCCGCGCCCGGGACCGCCCCCACGCTCGCCCAGCGCCCGCCGGAGTCGCTGGCCGGGGTGGCCGAGCGGGTCCTGCCCAGCGTGGTCACCGTCCGGGTGGCCGGGGTGGGCGGCACCAGCGAGGGCTCCGGCTTCATCGTCAGCACCGACGGACACGTGATCACCAACGACCACGTGGTGGCCGGTGGCAGCGGCAAGGCGTCGGTGGTCTTCAACGACGGCAGCACCGACTCGGCGACCGTGGTGGGTCAGGACCCGGAGTCCGACATCGCCGTGATCAAGGTCTCACGTACCGGCCTGCGCCCGGTCGAGTTCGGCGACTCCGACGCCCTGGCGGTCGGCGACCCGGTGCTGGCCTTCGGCTCGCCGCTGTCGCTGGCGAACACGGTCACCTCGGGCATCGTCAGCGCGCTGGACCGGACCATGCAGGCCGGCGAGCCGGGCGGCCCGACGCGCTACTACGCCGCGATCCAGACCGACGCCGCCGTCAACCACGGCAACTCGGGTGGTCCGCTGGTCGACGCGGCGGGACGGGTGATCGGCGTCAACTCGACCATCAAGTCCCTGGTGGCGGACGGCCAGGAGGCCGGCAACATCGGTCTCGCCTTCGCCATCCCGATCAACCAGGCGAAGCGGATCACCCAGGAGATCATCGGCACCGGCAAGGCCCGGCGTACGGTGATCGGCGCTCAGGTGGGTGGACCCGGCGCCAACACCGGCGGCTCGGGTGTCCGCCTCGCCGCGGTGGAACCGGCGGGGCCGGCGGCCGGCGCCGGACTCCGGGCCGGCGACGTGATCCTGCGGCTCGACGGCCGACCCATGACCGAGCCGACCGACCTGATCGCCCTGGTCCGCAAGTACGCCCCGGGCTCGGTGGTGACCGTCGAGTACCGGCGGGGCAGCGACCAGCAGAACGCCTCGGTCACGCTGGCGGCGGATGCGAAGTGACCTCGCAGAACCCCTTCTGGCCGGGCCCCCGACGTGCGTACTCTGGCTGCGGTAGCCGGGGGAGGAGGACGGGGTGTTCGAGAACCTGAACGTGTGGGAGGTCGGCGCGCTGCTGCTGCTGGCGCTGCTGATCTTCGGTGACCGGCTGCCGCAGGTGATCAGCGACGGCCTGCGGATGGTGCGCAACCTGCGGAACATGGCGCGCAACGCCACCACCGACCTCAGCAAGGAACTCGGCACCGACATCCAGCTCGAGGACCTGCACCCCAAGGCGTTCATCCGCAAGCACCTGCTCAGCGAGGAAGACGAGCAGGCGATCCGCAAGCCGTTGCAGGGTGTCTACGACAACCTCCGGTCGGACGTCACCGGCGTGCACAACGACCTCAAGGACGTCGCCACCGCCGCCGACCCGCGTACCCCCGCCGCCTCGCCGTCGGCGGCGCGCACCACCGCACCGGCGGCGTCCCCGCCGGCCCCGCGCGCCGCCAGCTACGACGAGATCACCTGACGGCGCGCCTGGCGGTCAGCGACCGGCCGGCGTGAGACCGAGCGGCTTGCCCAGCAGCGACTCCCGGCGCAGTGCGAGCCGGTCGGCGACCTGGCCCAGCGCCTTCGCCGCCGGAGAGTCCGGCGCGGCCAGCACGATCGGGTTCCCCTCGTCGCCGGCCTCGCGCACCCGGGTGTCCAGCGGCACCTGACCCAGCAGCGGCACCTGCGCGCCGATGGTCTGCGTCAGCGAGTCGGCGACGGTCTGACCGCCGCCGGCACCGAAGACCTCCATCCGGGAGCCGTCCGGCAGTTCCAGCCAGGACATGTTCTCGATCACACCGACCACCCGCTGGTGGGTCTGCAACGCGATCGCACCGGCCCGCTCGGCCACCTCGGCGGCAGCGGCCTGCGGCGTGGTGACCACCAGGATCTCGGCGTTGGGCAGCAACTGGGCCAGCGAGATGGCCACGTCACCGGTGCCCGGAGGCAGGTCGAGCAGGAGCACGTCCAGGTCGCCCCAGTACACGTCGGCGAGGAACTGCTGCAACGCGCGGTGCAGCATCGGCCCGCGCCACACCACAGCCGCATTGCCGGCGGTGAACATGCCGATCGAGATGACCTTCACACCGTGTGACTCCGGCGGCATGATCATGTCCTCGACCCGGGTCGGGCGGCCGTCCGCGCCGAGCATCCGGGGCACCGAGTGTCCATAGATGTCCGCGTCCACCACGCCGACGGAGAGCCCTCGGGCGGCCAGCGCCGCCGCCAGGTTCACCGTCACGCTGGACTTGCCCACGCCACCCTTGCCGCTGGCCACCGCGTACACCCGGGTGCGGGAGCCGGGCTGCGCGAACGGGATGACCGGCTCCTCGGACGCCCCACCGCCGCGCAGCGTGGCCTGGAGCTGCTGACGCTGCTCGGCGCTCATCACCCCGAAGTCGATCTCGACGCCGGTGACCCCGCTCACCGCGCTCACCGCAGCGGTGATGTCCGCCCGCAGCTTGTCCTTCAACGGGCAGCCGGCCACCGTGAGCAGCAGCGCGACCCGGACCACACCGTCGTCGCCGATGTCGGCGGACTTGACCATGCCGAGTTCGGTGATCGGCCGGCGGATCTCCGGGTCGTTGACGGTGGCCAGGGCGGCCTGGACGGCGTCGTGGACGGTGCTGACGGGAGCTGACATGCCCGCAATGCTACGTCGGTCGTGATCCGCCACCGGTGGCAGCGGCGACGGTGTGAGCCAGTCGATGACCAGGGTCAGGAGTGGCGCGGGGTGTCGCGGTCGCGCCGACCGTCCCCGGGAAGGTCCCCGTCCATCTCGTCGCGCGGCTCGTCCAGCGGGTCGGCGTCGTCGCCCCGTGCCGCCGACTCCTCCCGGAGCCGCCGCTCCAACCGCTGACGACGCTGCGCCGCCTCGTCCAGCTCCTCGGCCATCCGGGCCAGCTCGGAACGGAGGAAGTCCCGGGTCGCCACCTCACCCATCGCGATCCGCAACGCCGCGATCTCCCGGGCCAGGTATTCCGTGTCGGCCTTCTGCATGCCCGCCCGCCGCCGGTCCTCGTCCAGCGCCACCCGGTCCCGGTCGGCCTGCCGGTTCTGCGCCAACAGGATCAGCGGCGCCGCGTACGACGCCTGGATCGACAGGACCAGGGTGAGGAAGGTGAAGGTGTACGGGTCGAAGCGCAGGGCCGTCGGGGCGAGCGTGTTCCAGACGAACCACAGGGTGATGAACAGCGTCATGTAGACGATGAAGTTCGCCGTACCCATGCCCCGGGCGATCCCCTCCGACCAGCGACCGAAGGTCTCCTGGTCGACCCGGGGCAACCTCAGGCCACGCGGCTCCCGGGGCAGGTCCAGCCGCTCGGTGCGCCGCTGCTCAGTCATCGACTCGCTCCGTGCTCACGTCGGCGGACGCCGCACCGTTCGCGGCCTCCGGTGGAGGGCTCGGCACGGCGTCGCGGTCCCGCCAGTCCGGGGGCAGCAGATGGTCGAGCACGTCGTCGACCGTGACGGCACCCACCAGCCGGTTGTTCAGGTCGATCACCGGCATCGCGACCAGGTCGTAGGTGGCCATCCGGCGGGTGATCTCCGGCAGCGGCGTGGCCGGCCGCAACGGGTCGATGTCGTTGACCACCACCCCACCGAGCAGGTCCGCCGGCGGCTCGCGGAGCAACCGCTGGAAGTGCACCATGCCCAGGTAGCGGCCGGTCGGCGTGGCCATCGGCGCGCGGGACACGAACACCTGCGCGGCGACCGCCGGGGAGAGCTGCGGTTCCCGGATCCGCGCCAGGGCCTCCGCCACCGTCGCGTCCGGCGGCAGGATGACCGGCTCCGAGGTCATCACGCTGCCGGCCGTGCCCGGGGTGTACTTGAGCAACTGCCGGACCGGATCGGCCTCGTCCGGCTCCATCAGGTCGAGCAGCACGTCCTGCTCCGGCGGCGGCAGCTCACCCAGCAGGTCGGCGGCGTCGTCCGGATCCATCTCCTCCAGCACGTCGGCGGCCCGCTCCCGGCCCAACGCGGTGAGGATCTCCACCTGGTCGCGCTCGGGCAGCTCGCTCAGCACGTCGGCCAGCAGCGGGTCGTCCAGCGCCGCCGCGACCTCGTTGCGGCGGGCGTCCGGCAGATCCTGCAACGCGTTGGCCAGGTCCGCCGGGCGCATGTCCTCCAGCACGGCCAGCAGGTTGGCGGTCCCGCCGGGCTCGGCGAGGCCGCTGAGCCCGCGTACCTTTTCCCACTCGACCTGCTGGAGGTTGCCCCGGCGGGCCAGCCGGCCGGTCTGCTCCCGGGCCGCCACCCGGGTCAGCGACCAGTCGCCGGCCCGGCTGCACTCCATCGCCACGTCCACCACCGTGGCCGCCCGGTTCTCCGGGCCGAGCTGCACCCGACGGTCGAGCAACTCCTGGAGCACCAGCAACTCGTTCGGGCGCTTCTCGAAGCGCCGCAGGTTCAACGTGCCGCTGCCGAGCACCACCGCGTCCGCGTCGATCGAGATGATCCGGTTGATGGAGAGGAAGATCCGTCGCCGCATCGGGATCTCGGCGACCAGGCCCACCACCTCGGGCGGCCGTGGGCCGGTGCGGAGCCGGGCCACGGCGTCGCGTACCCGGCCCACCTGGTCGCCGTTGGGATCGAAAACGGCGACTCCGGCGAGACGGGCGAGGTAGACCCGGGTCGGCGTGCTCACGGGCACCAGCCTAGGGCGTACGCGGAACTCAGTCCCCGGCTGTCACTTCCGGACAGCCCGGAGGGCCTAGTCTTTACCAACATGTCGACCTTGGCTTACGAGATCGTGGACGTCTTCACCGATCGTCCGTACGCGGGGAACCCGCTCGCGGTGGTCTTCGGTGCCGACGGGCTGGCCACCGAACAGATGCAGGCCCTGGCCCGGGAGTTCAACCTCTCCGAGACGGTCTTCGTGCTGCCCGCGACCCAGGTCGGCGCCACCTACCGGGTCCGGATCTTCACCCCGACCGAGGAGTTGCCGTTCGCCGGCCACCCCAGCGTGGGTGCGGCGGTGACCGCCAGCCGACGCGGCCTGTTCGGGACGGGACAGGTCAGCCAGGAGTGCGGCGCCGGGGTCCTGCCGATCGAGGTGACCGACGGCGGCGCCACGCTGACCGGTGGCACCCCCACCCTCGGGCCCGAGTTCGACCCGGAGCCGCTGCTGGAGGTGGCCGGACTGGCCGCCGACGACCATCTCGGCCCGGCACCCCGGGTGGCCGGCTGCGGGTTGGAGTTCCCGTTCCTGCCGGTACGCCCCGACGCGCTGGCGCGGGCCGAGGTCAATCCGGTGGCGGCCCGGCGGTACGGAATCGAACACGTGAGCGTCTTCTCCTGGAACGCCGACACGCAAACCGCACAGGCTCGGGTCTTCGTCCCCGGCCTCGGCGTACCCGAGGACCCGGCGACCGGTTCGGCCGCACTCGGTCTCGGCGTGTGGCTGGTCGCCACCGGCCTGCTGCCCGGCGAGGGACGTTCGTCGTACACCGTCCGGCAGGGCGTCGAGATGGGCCGACCGTCGACGCTGAGCTGCACGGTGACCGCCGCCGGTGGCACGGCGCTGGGTGCCAGCGTGGCCGGCCACGTCATGCCGGTGGCCCGGGGCGAGATCCTGGTGCCGCCGTTCGTCGGCTGACCGGCCGGGGCACACGTACGGGAGGATGTGGTGGTGACCGACGAGCGTGACAGCACCCCCCTTATCGACGAGGCGATGAAGAAGGCCTCGGTGGCCTGGGTCGCGGTGGCGGGCGGACCCTCGCTCGCCCTGTGGTGCGTGCCCCTGGAGAGCGCCCTGTTCGTGGTCAGCGGCCCGGGGGAGCAGCGCGCGCCCGGACTGGCCGAGGCCGACGAGGCCCGGGTGACGCTCCGGGGCGACCACGGCGGCGCGATCGTCACCTGGCCCGCCCGGGTGACCCGGGTACGGCCCGGCACCGACGAGTGGGACACCCTGGCCCCGCTGGTCGGAGCCAAGCGGTTGAACGCCTCGGGCACCACCGGTGACCTGGTCGCCCGCTGGGCCGCCGACGACTGCGCACTGCTCCGGCTGACGCCCGGCGGCACGCCCGTCCACGGCGCCGACCTGCCCGCCGACTCGCTCGCCGAGCCGCCCCGACCCTCACCGGCCATCCGTGCCGTCCGCAAGCCGTTCCGGCTGCACCGCGTCCGGCGGCGCTGACCGCAGCACCACCCCTGCTACGGCACCGTCACCGGTGCGGCCCGCCCGGCCGGCACCCGCTGCCGCCGGTCCCCCTCCGCCGACTCGACCAGGTCGATTACCTCGCCGAGGGCGCCCAGCACCCGACCGGTCCACTCGGTGTCGACGTTGAAGACCAGATGGTCGACCAGATCCGGGGCGGCCAACCGGGCCGCGCTCAGCCCGGCCCGCCGCGCGCCGCTCAGCTCCTGACTGCCGCCGTCGCCCACGTACAGGCAGTCCTCCGGACGCAGGCCCAGTCGCGCACACGCCGCCAGGTACAACGCCGCGTCCGGCTTGCAGCGCCTCACCTGCACCGAGTAGATCCGCACGTCGAGCAGCGGCGCCACGGCCAACTCCGGCAGGAGCACCGGCAGCTCGTGCGTACAGTCGCTGATCACACCGGTCCGCATCCCCCGGTCCCGCAACGCGCGCAGCGTCGGGACGGCCTCGTCCCGCAACCGGGTGTCGCTACGCACGGCGTCCAGCCGGGCCGCAGCCGCAGCCCGCAACGCCTCCTCGGTCGGCCGTACGCCGGCCTGCTCGCACAACCAGCGCAGGGTCGCCTCCGCACTGCCGAAGCGCCCGGCGGCGCGCTCGTAGAACGTGCGGTCGAGCAGCTCGACGAAGGTCTCCGGCGGACAACCGAGCAACTGGGCGGTGACGTGGTGACCGGGACCGCGCTGGACCGGACGGGTCAGCGTGCCGAAGAAGTCGAACAGCACCGCCTGGAACCTGGGCATGGGGAAGCGCCTCCGGGCGGGGTGAGGGGGGTCCCGACGGGCTGCGCATGATCGTAACGGACCGCTGACGGAAAGTGGTCATCGCGGTCGTGTGAGGATTGCGTCTCGTGCCACCCGAACCACACCGTCCCCCGGTCGACCTGCTGACCACCGGCGCACTCGCCATCGCCGTGGTGGCCGTCTCCTCGTCCGCGCCGCTGATCGCGTTCGCCGCCGCGCCCGCACTGGCCCTCGCCTTCTGGCGCAACGTGCTCTCGGTCGCCGTGCTGAGCCCGTACGCGCTCACCCGTCGACGGACCGAGTTCCGCTCCCTGCTGACCGGCGCGAACCGGCGTCAGGGCGTCTTCTGCGTACTCTCCGGGGTCGCGCTGGCCGCACACTTCGCCACCTGGATGCCGAGCGCGAAGCTCACCACGGTCGCCGCCGCGACCGCCCTGGTCGCCACCCAGCCGGTCTGGCAGGGGCTGATCGCCCGCCTCCAGGGCCGCCGACTGCCGCTGGGCGTGTGGGCCGGCATCGGGGTGGCGGTGCTCGGCGCGGTCCTGGCCACCGGCGCCGACTTCACCGTCTCCGGCGCCGCCTTCGCCGGTGACCTGCTCGCCCTGGCCGGCGGCCTGTTCGGGGCGATCTACACCGCGCTCGGCGAGCGGGCCCGGGTCACCGTCAGCACCGCCACCTACACCACCATCTGCTACGCGGTGTGCGGACTCGTCCTGCTGGTGGTCTGCCTGGTCGGCCGGGTGCCGTTGGGTGGCTTCGACACCGGCACCTGGCTCGTCGTGATCGCGCTGGTCGCCGGGGCCCAACTGCTCGGCCACTCGATGTTCAGCTTCGCGCTGCGACGGATCCCGGCCACCACGGTCAGCGTGCTGATCCTGCTGGAGGCCCCCGGCGCCGCCCTGCTCGGCTGGGCCTGGCTGGGGCAGCTGCCCGCCGCGTCCAGCGTGCCCGGCCTGCTCCTGCTGCTGGTCGGGGTCGCCGTGGTGGTGCTCACCAGCGCCCGGTCCGCCCGCCGGGCCAGCCGCTAGGCGGGCAGGCCGACCGCTGCCGCGCTGGCCGCCCAGAGCCGGGCCGCGAGCTGCGGATCGGACGCCTTGCGCAGCGGACGGCGCGGTCGGCAGTCGAAGTGGTAGCCGCCGCTGATCAGGCGGGACCGATCCTGGTTGGCCAGCCACACCAGCGTCTGCGCCCCCTTGACCGGACCGCGCAGCGGCAACAACCGCATCCCCAACGCGACCAGCCGGCTGTCGCTGCCGAACCGGGTCCGCACCACACCGGGATGGAAGCAGTACGAGTCGACCGCCGGCCACCGCCGGGCCGCCTCGGCCGTGAACAGGATGTTGGCCTGCTTGCTCGTGCCGTACGCGCCCATCGGGCGGTATCGCCGCAGCGGCCGGTTCAGGTCGTCCGGGTCCAGCGAGCCGCTGCGGTGCGCGCCGGAGGCGGTCACCACCATCCGCCCGACCCGGTCGGCCAACAGGTTGCTGAGCAGGAACGGCGCCAGATGGTTGGCCTGGATGGACAGCTCGAAACCGTCGACCGTGGTGATCGGCTGGAGCACGATCGCACCCGCGTTGTTGGCCAACACGTCGATCCGGTCGTACGCGGCCCGCACCTGCTCCGCCAACCGCCGTACGTCGTCCAGGGCCGCGAAGTCGGCACGGAACGTCTCGGGACGCTCACCGGACGCCTCGCGTACCTCGTCGGCGGCGGCCCGCAGCCGGGCCGGGTCCCGCCCGACGAGCACCAGCCGGTCACCACGACGCGCCAGGTCGATCGCGGCGGCCAACCCGATCCCGGAACTCGCTCCGGTCACCAGCACGAGTCGACGGCCGGTCAGATCATCCGCAGGTCCATCCACCCCGGTCACGGCACGAGATTACCGTGATCGCCGATCTCGCTGTACCTCGACTTTCCCACCGATCCGACGACCGTCGGACCGGCCGCCCGCCCCGAGCCGTGGCCGGGGCGGGCCGACCTGTTCAGACGGTGGTCACGCTGGTGGCCCAGATGATGAAGATCGACACGTAGGCGAGCACCGCCAGCCCGATGAAGGCGGTGAGGATCCAGCCGACGATGATGGCCGCCTTCGCCATCCCCTCGCCCTCCTCACCGGTCTCCCGGATCTGGCGCATGGCCACATGCCCCATGATCGCGCCGATCGGAGCGGTGATGCACGAGCCGATCCCGATCAACGAGAGAATCAGGGCCACCAGGGCCAGCGAGTTGGTGCTCCGCGGCGGGTAGCCGTAGCCGTAGCCGGGCTGCACCGGCGGCGGGTAGCCGGCGGGCGGGTACTGCGCCGGAGCCGGCGGGAGGTCGGACTTCGCGGCGTACGGGTCGATCGGCGGGTAGGGATCGGCCGGCCGGTACGGGTCGTACCCGGCGGGCTGCGAGGGGACCGACAGGAGAGGATCGACCGGCGGCCCGGAAGGCTGACCGGCCGACGCGGGGTCGGGCCAGCCACCGGCCGGTGGGGGCTGTGTCATCGGGCTCACTTCCGTCGCGATGTGGTGGCAGTCAGGGTAGCCACCGCCGGGTAGGCCGCGACGCGCCCGACAGCGGGTGCGCGTTGCCCGGCACGGCGGCAGCAGGCAGGATCGCGGCATGGGGATTGACGCGCGCGCGGCGGACCGTTCCGGCAGCAGACCGAGGCGGGACGTGAGCCGGCCGGGTGTGGCCCGACGCCCCCGCCCGGTCGCCACACCGAACGCGGCGGACGACGACGCGCCGGCACCGCTGCCCGAGCCGGTGACCATGCGGCTGGACGGCAAGGTCGCCCTGGTGACGGGGGCCGGCAGCCCGGACGGCATCGGGTACGCCACCGCCCGTCGGCTGACCGACCTCGGCGCCCGGGTGGCGATCGTCTCCACCACACGGCGCATCCACGAGCGGGCCGGCGAACTCGGGGTGACCGGCTTCGTCGCCGACCTCACCGACGAGTCGGAGGTCGGCGCGCTGGCCGACGCCGTCGCCGAGCAGCTCGGCGACGTGGAGGTCCTGGTCAACAACGCCGGGCTGGCCAGCCGGGCGAGCCCGGAGGTGCTGCGGCCGGTCGCCCAGCTCAGCTACGAGGAGTGGCGGGCCGAGATTGACCGGAACCTGACCACCGCGTTCCTGTGCAGCCGGGCCTTCATCGGCGGGATGGCCGAACGCGGCTGGGGTCGCATCGTGAACCTGGCGGCCACCGCCGGGCCGGTCAACGCCCTGCCCACCGAGGCGGCGTACGCGGCGGCCAAGGCCGGCGTGGTGGGCCTGACCCGGGCCCTGGCCATGGAGATGATCGCCGACGGGGTGACCGTCAACGCGGTCGCGCCCGGCACCATCTACACCGCCGCCTCCACGATGGCCGAGATCAAGCAAGGTCTGGGGACCCCGGTCGGGCGTCCCGGCACCCCCGACGAGGTGGCCGCCGCCATCACCTTCCTCTGCTCACCGGCGGCGTCGTACATAACCGGGCAGATGCTGGTGGTCGACGGTGGCAACAGCGTGCGGGAGTCGCAGTTCCGCTGACCGCGCTCGCGTGCTCTGGTGGCCGTGGTCAGGTGTTCGGGTGGCCGTGGTCAGGTGTTCGGGTGGCCGCGTTCAGGTGTTTGTGCCGCTCGATCCGGCCCAGACGACCAGAGCCAACCAGCCGCAGCACGCCACCAGGTAGAGGCCGGTGAAGATGTAGCTGAGCACCAGCCCCCAGGTGGCGAGCTGGTCGCCGTCCTCGCCGCTGGTGCGGAGTTGACGCTTGGCCAGATGACCGAGGGCGATGCCGGCCGGCGCGAAGACGAACGCGAAGACCAGCGACAGGATCGCGAGCACGTTGGTGCCGCCACCGCCACCGCCATAGCCGCTTCCGCCTCCGCCCGGCTGCGGTGACGGCGGTCCGTACTGCCCGTAGGGGCCCTGCGGCGCGTACGGCGGCTGCTGCCCCCACTGCGGCCCGTGCGGCGGCTGCCCCGGATGCTCGTACGACGGCTGTCCGTAGGCCGGCTGACCATACTGCTCACCCGAGGGCGGGCCGTACGGGTCGCCCTGACGCTGGCCGTACTGATCCCCTGTCGGCTGCCCGTACTGATCGCCTGCCGGCTGGCCGTACGGCGGCTGTTGGCCGCCCGGCGGCGGCTCGTAGGGCGACGGTGGCTGGTCCGGCTCCGGTGGCTGGCTCACGTCCCTCGACGTTACCCGCAGTGATGGACCCTGTCCCTACGGTTGTCAGGAAGGGGTCGCTGTCGCGCAGTCGCCGAATTGCTTGGGCGACACCTCGGCGGCCCCGCCCAGCCGCCCCGATCGTCCCCGGGGATCGCTGTCGAGCGGATCGTTCGTGCCGTCGCCGTTCCTGGCTGGCCGTGTCATGGGTGTCCTCCGGGCTCACTGTCGAGCTGAGCCGTCCGTGCGGTCGCCGTTCCGGCCTGGTTGTCCCGACGGTGTCCTGCGGGGCGGCTGTCGAGCTGAGTCGTCTGTGCGGTCGCCGTTCCGGGCTGGCGGACTCGGTGGTCCTCCGGGCTCGCTGTCGAGCTGAGCCGTCCGTGCCGTCGCCGTTCCGGTTGGTTGTCCCGACGGTGTCCTCCGGGCTTGCTGTCGAGCTGAGTCGTTTGTGCGGTCACCGCTCTGGCCGACCAGCGGGCTGGACGGCGCGATCCGTCTTCGCTCTCAGCTCGATAGTGCCCGTGCCCGGCACGGCAGTCGTCGGGCCACCTCCCGGATCCGACGTCAGTCAGCCCGATCGCATCTGACGTCTCGGCCGTCCCACCAGCGCGGACGTGACCCCGTATCGGCTGAGCGGGTCGGCACAGCCCAACTCCGCCCAGTTCAGATCAGCCCCGTCCGGGTCAGCTCCGTCCGGGTCAGCTCCGTCCGGATCGGCCTGCAGAACCGACCAGCCGGGTCAGCCCATCCAGGTCGCCCCAGCGAGGTCAGCCCGTCCGGGTCAGCCCAGCGGGTCGGCTCAGCGAGGTCAGCGCAGCGGGTCAGCCCACCCGGGTCGGCTCAGCGAGGTCAGCGCAGCGAGGTCAGGTGAGTCGGGTCAGGCTGGCGGCGGCGCGCTCGACGATCAGGCAGCGGTCCTCGACGTAGTCGATGCCGGCCTGCTCCGCGATCTCCCGTGCCTGCGCGGAGACGATGCCGAGCTGCAGCCAGACCGCCGGGGCACCGATCGCCACCGCCTGGCGGACCACCTCGACGGCGTCCTCCGCCGGCCGGAACACATCGACCAGGTCGACCGGGTGCGGGATGTCGGCCAGGGAGCGGTACACCGGCTCGCCGAATAACTCGTCGGCGGTCGGGTTGACCGGGACGATCCGCCATCCGTACCGCTGCATCTCGGCCGGTACGGCGTGCGCGGCCTTGCTCGGGTCGCGGGACGCGCCCACGACGGCGATCACGGCGGAGTCGGCGAGGATCTGCTGAGCGGTACGCACCAGCCGACTCTATCCGTGCCCGAAGGGCCGTCAGAGCAGGCTGAGCTGTTCGGGGGCGGGCGGGACCGGTGTGGCCACCTGACGGTGCTCACCGGGATCCGGCCGGTGCAGCCCGTACCGCCGGGCGGCGATGCGAACCCGTGCGGTCAGCTCCCGCTGGTAGGACTGCGGGGCGTAGGCGCCCGCCCGGTACAGCTCCCGGTAGCGGGGAACCAGGTCGGCATGCTCTCGGGAGAGCCAGTGCGCGTACCACTCGCGGGCGCCGGGACGCAGGTGCAGCGGGAGCGGCGTCACGCTGGCCGCACCGGCGGCGGCGATCGCGGCCACGGTGGCGTCTATCGACTCGTCGGAGTCGCTGAGGCCGGGCAGGATCGGCGCCATCAGCACCCCCACCGCGAAGCCGGCGTCGGCGAGTTGGCGTACGGCGTCGAGTCGCCGCCGGGGGCTCGGGGTGCCGGGCTCGACCGACCGCCACAGCCGCTCGTCGACGAAGCCCACCGAGAACGACACGCCGACCCGGGTGACCTCGGCCGCCCGCCGCAACAGCGGCAGGTCACGCAGGATCAGCGTGCCCTTGGTGAGGATCGAGAACGGGTTCGCGAAGTCGCGCAGCGCCTCGATGATCGGTGGCATGAGGCGGTATCGGCCCTCGGCCCGCTGGTAGCAGTCGACGTTGGTGCCCATCGCCAGGTGCGCGCCCCGCCAGCGCGGCGCGGCCAACTCCCGCCGGACCAACTCACCGGCGTTGACCTTGACGACCACCTGCCGGTCGAAGTCCGCCCCGGCATCGAAGTCCAGATAGGTGTGGGTGTTTCGGGCAAAACAGTATAAACAGGCATGGCTGCATCCCCGGTACGGGTTGATCGTCCACTCGAACGGGACGCGGGAGGTGCCGGGGACCTTGTTCAGGATGGACTTGGCGCGTACCTCGTAGAAGGTCATGCCGGCGAAGCCGGGGGTGTCGAAGGTGCGCACGACCGCGTCGGGCAGCGCCAGCGGCAGGGGTGGCGTCGCTGGCGCTGCCCTTCCGGGATCTCCCTCGTCCGGGGGAGCGGCGAGGTTGTCCCAGCGCATGACCGTCATTCGAACACACGTACGACACCGGTGCAAGTGGCGCACCGGACACCGTGGTGTGCACGGGCCGGTGGCGGGGCAGGATGGCAGGTATGGAGAGGTCGACCTTCGTCTACGACGGGGACTGCGCGTTCTGCACCCGCTGTGCCGAGTTCATCGAGCGCCGGATTCCGACCGGCGCGACGGTGCTGCCCTGGCAGTTCGCCGACCTGGATCGGCTCGGGTTGACCGAGGCCGAGTGCGAGGAGGCGGTGCAGTGGGTCGGCGCCGACGGGCACCGGGCCGCCGGTCCGGACGCCATCGCCGCGCTGCTGGCCGGTAGCGGCCGACTCTGGCGGATCGCCGGGGCCGGGCTGCGGTTCCCGCCGGTACGCGCCGTCGCCTGGCCGGCGTACCGCTGGGTGGCCCGCAACCGGCACCGGATGCCCGGCGGTACGGCCGCCTGCTCCCTGCCCCAGGAGACGCGCGACCGCCTCTACGGTCCGTCGGCGGGTTGAGCCTCGGGGCGCGCGACCGCCGCTACGGTCCGTCGGCTGGCTGAGTTCCGGACGCCGTCGGCGATGTCCCGGCGCGCGGCGGCGGTGGCGTACTGATCCCCACGTCCGGCGCGGCGCGATCGATCGTGGTCCGGCGCGCCATCAATCGTCGTGCCAGGAGGATCGGACGGACCTTCTCCAGCGGCAGGAAGCTGGTCATGGCGACCAGGTGCGGCGCGAAGGAGATGGTGATGGTGGCGATGGTGATCAGATGGAACGAGTAGAAGAAGCCGACCATGGCGTGCCGCCAGCGTGCCGGTAGTACGAAGATCGCCGGGCTGAGCAGCTCGAAGGCGAGGATGCCGAACTGCGCCACGAGCAGCAGGTGGGGCACCTGTGCGAGCAGGTCGGCCAGGTCGGTGCCCCGGCGGATGATCGCCTTGGCCAGCACCGAGCCGGTCGCCCAGTCCAGGCCGCCGAAGCGGAACTTGGCCAGGGCGGCGAGGAAGTAGGTGCAGATCACGGCGATCTGGGTGACCCGCAGGGCCCAGCCGCCGGCCTCGGTGGGTGTGGCGTCCCCGTGCCGGGCGCGGCCTGCGGTCGGTAGCACCGCGAGCGCGACGAGCAGGGCGAACCGGTCGTGGTCCACCTTCCCGTAGCTCATCGCGACGATCATCCACTGGAAGTAGAGGGCGAAGACCGTCCAGCCGAGCAGTCGGGGCGCCCGTCCGCTGGCGGCGACCAGGGCGAGCACCAGCAGGGCCCAGAAGACGATGCCGACCAGTGCCGGGTTGGGCGTGGGCAGCGGCAGGAGGCGGCCGACGAACAGCGGCTGGTACATGTCGCCGGGCACGTCCACCTTGGCGCGTACCCAGGGGGTGAAGACGACCAGGTCGGCGGCGACGAAGAGGTAGACCAGGGTGCGGAAGGCGGCCACCCGGCCGCGGGGCACCGCCTCGGTCAGCCAGCGGATCACGGGTTCACCTGCCAGCGCACGACCGTCTCGTCGGACCACAGTCCGGTGGGGCGGCGGTCGGTGATGTCGTGCCACCGGATCACGATCCGGACCTCGGTCAGCCGGGGCGCGTCGGGTTGACGCCGGGCGTACGCGTCGGCGACCTCGCGCAGTCTGCTCGGGTCGGCGGCGTACTGGGCCTGCTGGCCCTCGATCTCGGCGCGGCGGATGCCGGTCGCCCGCTCGCCGAGGTCGACCACGGTGCCGGTGGTGTCCACGCCCTCCACCCGGGTGTCCGGGGCGTCGGCGTCGGCCGGGTCCGAGGTGGAGTACATCCGGAAGGGCCCGAACGGGAAGTGGTCGTCGTCGCCCCAGGCCGTGCCGGCGAGCAGGAGGGTCAGGCCGAGTGCGGTCGCTGCCACCCGGATCGCGCGGCCGTGGTTCGTCAACGCATCCATCGGGTGCCGAAGATACGGCACGGACGCCCTGGTACGGCTCCCGTCGACCGGCCTGTGTCGCAGATGTGACGAGTGGGCCGGTGGCGGTGGGCAGAAGCACCGACGGCCGGGCCCCGGTGTCGGGGCCCGGCCGTCGGCGGGGGAGGTCAGTGGTTGTGCTCGGCGAGCTTCTTGCGGACGTCGTCCATGTCGAGCGCCTGGACCTGCTCGATGAGGTTCTCCAGGGCCGACTCGGGCAGCGCGCCGGGCTGTGCGAAGACGATCACGCCGTCGCGGATGGCCATGATCGTCGGGATGGAGCGGATGTCGAACTTGGCGGCGAGGCTCTGCTGCGCCTCGGTGTCCACCTTGCCGAAGGTGATCTCCGGGTGCTTGTCCGAGGAGCGCTCGTAGACCGGGGCGAACCGCTTGCACGGACCGCACCACTCGGCCCAGAAGTCGACCAGCACGATGCCGTCGCTCTCGGTCACCTGGTCGAAGTTAGCCGTGGTCAGCTCGACGGTTGCCATGTCTATCTCTCCGATCACGCGGAACGTCTACGCCTGGTGGAACCCGACCGTACCTCGACGCATTCCCGCCGGGGTGCCACCAAAACCCGGTCCTGGCCGCCTTGGGAGCCTTTGTCCGCATCGATTGTCATCGGTCTTGTCGTGCGTCCGCAGATCGCAAATGCACGTCGCAATTGCGTGACCGGGTGTGATGGGAGCGGTTCCAAGGAGATCAAGCCCAGTTACTGCTACGACACGGTAACTTTGGCGTTGACGAGGACCGATTCGACCTGCGGAGATCCCTTCTGGGCGGATGTTTGGTCACGTTGGGTAATGTAACGAAAAGATAAATGTGATCCCGGTCTCTGTGCAGTCGGAGGGTCGTACGGCAGAATCTTGAAGCATCAGAGCGTGGGCGGCGGGTGCCGGGGAGGGCCCCGCCGCTCATTGCGTCCGGCCCCGGTTTTGACCGCTGAGTCCGACCCGGCGCGGCCACCGCAGAACGGCCCTTCCTCCTGACTCAGGACCGACCCGGCACATATGCTCGGAGTCGGAGGTCCCGCAGATGAGCGAGCGCAGCGCGCAGGTCACGATCGCCGCGGGCTATTCCGCCACCGAGTGGGAGTTGCTCACCGGGCTGCCCGGCCGGGTGATCGTGGTCGCCGCCCGGTCCGGTCCAGGACACGCGTACCCGTCGGTGGCCGCCGGCCTCGCCGGTCTGGACGCGGTGGCGGCCGGCCGGGTCTTCGACAGCGATCTCATCCGGGCGGTGGTGGCCGCCATCTACGCGCGCCACGACGGCGCGCTGGAGACAAGTGTGGGCCCCGGCGAGGGCGTGGACCTGCTCGCGGCGTGCCGGACGGCGGTGCGGGTGCTGGAGCGGCGGGCCGACCCGGCGGACTCGGCGGCGTACCGGCAGTGGGTGCAGTCGGTGGGTGCCCGGGTGTGCCGTACCGCGTCGGCGGTGGTGCCGGACGCGGCGTTGGCTCCGGCCGACCGCCGCTTCCTGGACCGGCTCGGCGGCGCGCTCGCCCTGCGCTGATCCCCGGACCTCGCCCGGGCGCCAGGGCCGCGCCGAAACCGGCGCGGCGGCGCGCGTACCCTGCGTGGTCGTGACCGGTGAGCAACTCGACGTCGGCGTGGGCCCGTGGCCCGGCGACCCGCCGGACGACCCCCGCTACGACCCGGAACTGCTCGCCGAGGGCGACCGGCGCAACGTGGTCGACCGCTACCGGTACTGGCGGCGCGAGGCGGTGGTCGCCGACCTGGACGAGCGGCGACACGACTTCCACGTGGCGATCGAGAACTGGCAGCACGACTTCAACATCGGCACGGTGGTCCGTAACGCCAATGCCTTCCTCGCCGCCGAGGTGCACATCGTCGGCCGCCGCCGGTGGAACCGTCGCGGCGCCATGGTGACCGACCGCTACCAGCACGTACGGCACCACGAGACGATCGAGCAGTTCGCCGGCTGGGCGGCCGGGCAGGACCTGTCGCTGGTCGGCATCGACAATCTGCCCGGCTCGCGTCCGATGGAGACCACCACGCTGCCCCGGCGCTGCGTCCTGCTGTTCGGTCAGGAGGGTCCCGGCCTCTCCGACGCCGCACGGGCCGCCTGCGACCAGCTCTTCTCCATCGCCCAGTACGGCTCGACGCGATCCATCAACGCGGGCGTGGCGAGCGGGATCGCCATGCACGCCTGGATCCGCGCACACGCCGGTCCGCCGCCGGGCTGAACCGCTGTCGGGCTGAACCGCCGCCGGGCTGAACCACTGCCAGGTCGAACCGCCGTCAGGGCGCACTCCGGCGGCCCGCCCGGCGGTGGTTCGACGACGCGCCACGCCGGGCAAAGGTGCCGCTCCGCTTGACGGCTCGCCCGGACGGGGCGACGGTGGAGTGGTGACTGTTGCGGTGAGTTGTCCCAGATGTGGGGGGTCCGTGCGGGCACCGGACCTGATGCACGCCGAGTCGCGCTGCCCGGACTGCGGGCCGGTGGCGCCGTTACACGTACCCGAGAACATCGGCGCCGAGATCGTGGCCAGCGTGGTGGAGCGCATCCAGTCGGTGGCGCAACCGGAGCAACCGCCGGTCCCGCTGTGGTGCCCGTGGCCGCTGCCTCCGGGCTGGACCACCACCGGCGTGGCGTGGGCCGGCGACGATCGGATCGGAGTACGCGCCACCGCCGTCGCCTGTGCCGGCCCGGCGCCGCTCGGTGGTGGACCGGCCGATCTGGTCTTCGTGGCCGAGGAGCCAGGCGTCGGGTTGGGCACCAGGTACGCGGGTGTTCCCGGTCCGGATGCCGGGCCCGAGTTGGCGGAGGCGTTGACCGAGCCGGGTCCCGGGCATCCCGGTCATGTCGGGCGCGCGGGAATCCGGGTGGGCGGTCATCCCACTCCACTGTGGCTCGTGAGTTCGCTGACAGATCGAAGCGCGTACGCCGGCGAGGCTCGGGGAATGTGGCTGTATGCGATAGCCTGGCCGGCGAGTGCGGGGCATCTGCTCGCCGAGGACGTGGTCTTGCACGACCTGGTCGAGTGGACGCCGCCCGAACTCGTGTACGGCGCACCATCTCCGTACCTGCACGGGAAGGCCTGACGGCCCCCCGGAATGTCGGAGAACGGACGCAGATATTCACGGTAAGACACCACGCTGATACTCTGGGTGCCGCTGCGGTAACTGGAACCCGGCGCCGTGCGAGAGGATGGCCCGCCATGGTCAAGAAGGTCCTCACCTGGGCCGGTATCGCTTTCTTGATCTTCTTCGTCGCCTACCGGCCAAATTCTGCCGCGGACGTGTTCAAGTCTTTGGGCGGCGGGATCATGGATATCGCTCAAGGCTTCGGCGACTTCTTCACCAGCCTGGTCGCCTAGCCCACGATGGGAAGCCCCTCCGGCCCACCCTTCGACCCCGACGACCCGGACCGGGCGCGCCGGGAACGCGACACCGAGCCGATACCCCGGATCGATCCTGACGACGGTCCGGGCTTCGGGTCCGGTGCGCGGCTCTCCGACGGGCCCGCCTTCTCCGACGACGCCGGCTACGGCGACGGCCCGGCCTACGCCGGGGAGGCACGCTCCGAGCGAGCCTGGGTACGAGATCCCGAGGGCGGCTACCAGCCCCCGCAGATCTCCGAGGAGGAACTGGCCGGGCTGCGCTCCGACGCCAGTGGCATGACACCCCGACGGGTGCTGCCGCTGGAGGACGAACCCAGCTCACTGGTCGCCCGCTATCTCTTCCCGACCGAGCGTTACCGGGGCGAGTGGAAGCGGCACTGGATCCACCTCGTCACCCCGATCCTGATCGGGATCGCCGCCACCTTCGTGCTCGGCTACCTCTCCGGCTTCCTCGCCGGGCAGAACGTCGGCGCGCTCACCACGATCGCCGTACTCCTCTGGTTCGGTGTGATGGGCTGGGTGGCCTGGAAGGTCGCCGACTGGTGGTACGACCGGTTCATCCTGACCAACAAGCGGGTGATGGTCGTCAACGGCATCATCACCCGGCGCGTCGCGATGATGCCGCTGGTCCGGGTCACCGACATGAAGTACGAGCAGACGCCGGCCGGGCGGGCGCTCAACTACGGCACCTTCGTGCTGGAGTCGGCCGGTCAGGAGCAGGCGCTGCGCGAGGTCAAGAACCTGCCCAACCCCAACGAGCTCTACCTGCGTGTGGTCGAGGAGATGTACGAGCCGCAGGCGGTCGAGGCGCGGTTGGGCAAGGAGCAGGACGAGGCCAAGGCCGACGACGGCGCCTGAAACTTTCCGACCGAACATCGGAGTCACCGCGCACCTTTCGCCCTCGACCCGCTACCCCGGGTCGTGGCAGGCTGCCGAGCAGGATCAGTTCGGGGGTGGCGCGTGGGCGGCAGCAATCCGTTGGAGGACGAGTTCCGTGACTTCGTCACGGCCCGTTCCGCCGCGCTGCTGCGCACCGCGTACCTGCTCACCGGCGACTGGGGCACCGCCGAGGACCTGCTCCAGACCGCGCTGACCAAGACGTACCTGGCCTGGAAACGCCTCGGCGGCATCGAGGCCATCGAGCCGTACGCCCGGCGCGTCATGGTCAACACGTCTACGAGCTGGTGGCGGCGCCGCTGGCACGGCGAACGACCGACCGAGGTGCTGCCGGAGCGTGCCGCCGCCGACGCGATCGAGCAGCAACTCGACCGCGACGTGCTCTGGCGGCACCTCCGCGCGCTGCCCGCCCGGCAGCGCGCGGTGCTGGTGCTGCGCTACTACGAGGACATGTCGGAGGCACAGACCGCCGCCCTGCTGGAGATCTCACCGGGCACCGTCAAGAGCCAGACCTCGCGGGCCCTGGCCACTCTGCGGCGGCGGCTCGGTGCGGAGGAGGCGGTCACCCTCCCCGGCGCACCGGCGACCCCTCCCGCATCAGCGGCCACGCCGACGCCGGCCGCCCGTCGGAGCGGTCGCCCGGCCGCCCGCTCCACGTCGACCGCTCGCCCTCGCCCGGCCACCGGCGTCGACGCACCGCCTCCGGCCGCGAGAGCCGACACACCGCCTCCGACCGGCCGACCCGACACGCAGGTCCCGGCCCTGCGACCCGGGGCGCCGCCCGAGGCACCGCCCGAGGCGGCGGAGCGACTGCGGCAACCGGACGACGCCCTGGTCGGTGAGCACCGGTGAACACCGTTTCCGGAGGTCGTGACAACCAGAGCGGGACTCCGGATCGTCTCGTCAGCATGTCGCAGGACGAGTTGGAGCGCGCCGTCCGGGAGACGTTCTCCCGGCAGGTGGCGACCCCGCGCGCCCCGCACGACCCGGCGAGTGCGGTGCTCCGCCGGGCCACCCGCGTTCAGCGTCGCCGTGTGGTGGCCGGGATGAGCCTGGCCGCGTCCGCGATCGTGCTGGTCAGCGCCGGTGCGATGCAACTGGGTGACGACCGTCCGCCGCACGGCGCCGACACGGTGGTGATCGCGGACCCGTACCCGGCGCCGGACACGTTCCGCACCAGCCTCCCGCCGACCGGCCCGAGCACCGAGACTCCGCTGGCCGAGGTCGATCTGCTGGTCAACCGGACGATCGCCACCGCGCAGGGTCGCCGGGTGACCCTGATCGGGATCGGTGCGGTGGAGCGCGTACACCGTCTCACCGACGGGCGGGGCTGGCTGGCCGTCGGCGAACCGTCGCTGTCCGGGCGGTCGCTGTGGGCGGTGGCTGCCGACGGGACCGCCCGGGCACTGCTGGCGGGCGCCGACGAGATCGTCCTCGACCGGTCCGGCCGGCAGGTCGCCTGGAAGCAGGACCGGGTGTTGGCCGCCGCCGGCATCGTGGACGGTGAACTGACCGGCACCGTACGCGCCGACGCGCCGGCCACGGCCGTACCGCTGCGGTTCGTCGACGACGCGGTGCTGGTACGACTCGACCCCGCCCTCCCCGGACACGTGCTCTGGCCGCTGCGGCCGGGCCCGCTCGACGAGGGCACGGACCGGACCAGCCAGCGGATCTTCGGCGCGCTGCCGGACGGACGCCTGGTCGGCGAGGTGCCCGCCGAGCCGACCGAGGACGCCTGCCTGACCCTGCTCGACCCGGTGGACCTTCGCCCACCCGAGCCCCCGGCCTGCGGCCCCACGATCGAGGGCGACGGCCTCGGTGCGGTCTCCCCGGACGGGCGGTGGCTGCTGGTCAACGGGCGCGTCGGCGAACAGGACCGGGCACTGCTGGTCGACCTGACCCGACTCGATCCGACCGTCCCGGCCCGGACCGCCGGACCGGCGATAACCGGCACGGTGTCCTGGAGCCAGCCGGACGTGGCGCACTACGCCGACGCGACCGGGGCGCTGGTCCGGGTGGACGTCGAGCGGGTCCGTGCCGGTCGGTCCGCCATCCGGGTCACTGTCGCCGGCCTGCACGACGACCAACCGCTGGTGGTGGTGACCGGCGGCTGACCGCCGGCCCGGTAGCGTCGGGCGATGACCCCCCGGATCGACCTGCACACCCACTCCACGGCCAGCGACGGCACGCTCGGTCCCGCCGAGCTGGTCCGGGCCGCCGCCGAGTCCGGGCTGGACGTGGTGGCGATCACCGACCACGACACCACCGCCGGGTGGGCGCCGGCCCTGCGGGCGCTGCCGCCCGGGCTGCGTCTGGTACGCGGGGCGGAACTGTCCTGCCGCTGGTACGGCGCGCAGCCGCCGATGTCGCTGCACCTGCTGGCGTACCTCTTCGACCCGGACCATCCGGAGCTGGTCGCCGAGCTGGCCCGGATGCGGGCCGTCCGGCTGACCCGTGGCGAACGCACCGTGGAGCTGCTGCGTGCCGACGGTGTCGACGTGCGATGGCCGGAGATCCTCGCCACGGCGGGCGGTGGGACGGTCGGGCGACCGCACATCGCGCAGGCGCTGATCCGGGCCGGGCTGGTCGCCACCACCAGCGCGGCGTTCGGCCCGGAGTGGCTGGGGGAGCGGTACCGCCTGCCGAAGGAGGACATCGACGTCTTCCAGGCGGTCCGGTTGGTCCGGGCGGCCGGCGGGGTGCCGGTGTTCGCCCATCCCCGGGCCAGCCGACGTGGCCCGGTCGTGCCGGACACGCTGATCGCCGAGCTGGCGGCGGTCGGCCTGGCCGGTCTGGAGGCCGACCACGAGGACCACTCGCCCGCCGAGCGGGCCCACGTCCGCGGACTCGCCGCCGACCTGGACCTGCTGGTGACCGGGTCGTCGGACTTCCACGGCACGCACAAGACCGTCCGGCTCGGTGCCTTCACCACCGCGCCCGAGGCGTACGAGCGCCTCGTCGCCGCCTCGTCCGGGGTGACCGAGGTCGTCTCGGCCTGACCTCGCGTTCCGTCCCGGCGGCATCGAGGTGCTCACCGCCGATGCGACTGTCGGGGGTGGATGGCAGGATCGGGGCCGTGCGACGAGCATCCCCAGCAGGACGACCCGCCGCCGGTGGCCGCGCGCCCCGGCCCCGCGACGGGCAGCCCGAGCAGCTCGGCTTCGAGGGCATGCCGGAGCGGCTGTTCGTCTGCACCCCGAGCAAACTGGGTGCGTACGCGGACTGCCCCCGGCGCTACCGCTACTCCTACGTCGACCGGCCCGCCCCGCCGAAGGGGCCGCCGTGGGCGCACAACTCACTCGGCGCCAGCGTGCATACCGCTCTGAAGAACTGGTATGCACTGCCCGTCGACCGGCGTCGCCCGGAGGTGCTGCCGACCCTGCTCAAGGGCACCTGGGTGCGGGACGGCTACCGCGACGACGCGCAGGAGCGGGACGTCTACCGGCGGGCACTGGGCTGGCTGGAGGTGTACGTCGGCGGGCTCGACCCGGCCGACGAGCCGGTCGGCGTGGAGCGGGTGGTGGCCACCAAGACCGGGGTGCTGGCGTTCAACGGGCGCACCGACCGGATCGACTCCCGACCCGGGCCGGACGGCCCTGAGCTGGTCATCGTCGACTACAAAACCGGCCGCACCGGGATGGACGCCGACGACGCGCGGGGCTCGCAGGCGCTGGCGCTCTACGCGTACGCGGCCGAGCGGGTGTTCCGTCGCCCGTGCCGTCGGGTCGAACTGCACCACCTGCCCAGCGGCACGGTCGCGGCGCACGAGCACACCGTCGAGTCGCTGGCCCGGCAGGTGACCCGGGCCGAGCAGACCGCCCAGGACATCATGGCCGCCGAGCGGGCGGTCACCGACGGCGGCGACCCGGACACCGCCTTCCCGACCACGCCCGGCCCGCGCTGCGCCTGGTGCGACTTCCGGCGTACCTGCCCGGCCGGAGCCGAGCAGCCGGGCAAGGAACCCTGGGCGGCCGTCGACCGTCCCGCCGTGCCCCCGGGCGAGCCGGGCTGAACGGCCGCGCCCTCGGCCGAGCCGGGCTGAACGGCCGCGCCCTCAGCCGAGCCGGGCTGAACGGCCGCCGGGGCCTGCGTCGACCCGGCCGTGTATCCGGTCGGTCAGGTCGGAGCAGCCGTCCGGTCAGCCGGACAGGGACGCCGCCCGGGCCGCCCGCTCCTCGGCGGCGCGCCGCATCGGCCCCTCCCGCCAGTCGCGCGGCAGCGCGGTGAGGGCGAGCCGCAGCGCGCGTACCGACACGTCCGCCGACAGGGCGGTGGTCGGCAGGCCCAGCCCGCCGTACAGTCGCCGGGCCCAGCCGGGCAGCAGCGCCAGCGCGGTGCCGGCCACGCCGAAGTACGCCCACCTCAGCGGCCCGAGGTTGAGCCCGACCCGGGCGGGCAGGCTGAGCTTCCACGGCAACGGCGGCGCGGTCAGGAACAGGGCCGTCTCGGCTGCCTCCTTGGTCATGCGCAGCTCCGGGCGCACCCGGCGGTAGTACTCGGCCACCTCGGCGGCGGTGCCCGGGACGGTCTCCGGGTCCAGCCCGACCAGCGCGGCGGACCGCCGCTGCTCGGTGTAGTAGCCGTCCACCTCGGCGTCGTCCAGCGGTACGCCGGCCCGGCGCGCGGTGTCGAGGAACGACTCCACCTCGGTGACGTGTACCCAGCGCAGCAGGTCCGGCTCGTCGACCCGGAACCGCTCCCCGGTGGCCGCGTCGACGGCCGTCATCCGGGCGTGCAGCCGGCGTAGCCGTAGCCCGGCCTCCTCCGCCTCGGCGGTGGTGCCGTAGACGGTGGTGTCGACGTAGGTGGCGGTGCGGTGCAGTCGGCCCCAGGCGTCCCGGCGGTAGTTGCTGTTCTGGGCGACCCCGGCCATCGTCCGGGGGTGCAGCGCCTGGAGATAGAGCGAGCGCAGCCCGGCGAGGAGCAGGATCGGTTCCGCGTGCAGTTTCCAGGTGACCGAGTCGGGACCGAACAGGCCGGTGTCAGTGGAATCCACCCACCAAGGGTGCCACGGCCTGCGGAAACGCTCAGGAGTCGGCGGAGCGACGGGCCTGACAACCGGGACAGAGCCCCCAGAAGGTGACTTCGGCCTCGTCGACGTGGAAGCCGGCCGCAGTGCGCGGATCCAGGCAGGGGGCCTCGCCGACGGCGCAGTCCACGTCGGCGATCTCGCCGCAGCCCCGGCACACCACGTGGTGGTGGTTGTCACCGACCCGGGCCTCGTAGCGGGCGGGGCTGCCGGCCGGTGCGATCCGGCGGGACAGTCCCGCGCGGGAGAGCGCCCCCAATACGTCGTAGACCGCCTGCGTGGAGACCGAGTCGATCCGCTCGCGTACCCGCCGGGTGATCTCGTCGACGTCCAGGTGACCGCCGTCCGCCAACACGTCGAGTACGGCGAGGCGTGGCCGGGTGACCCGCAGGCCGTGCGACCGCAGCAGATCCGCACCGCTGGACATGTGTCAATGACAGCACGCGCACACCGACCGGACAACAGACCGGTGGGTTCGGTGGTTCGGGCCACAGCCAGCCCTCCCGGGTGACGTCTCGGTGAACCCTGGACGCCGGAGAGCCGTGTCAAGCAGGAGCGCGCTGGGCGGGGCCAGCCCCGGCCCGTACGCTGACATGTCACGATCACCTATCGCCGGAGGTGCCGATGTTCGAGAAGGCGCTGGGCCTGCCCATGCACGTGCTCGTCGTGCATGCGGTCGTGGTCTTCGTACCACTGCTGGTGTTGCTCGCCGCCGCGTACATCGCGCTGCCGAGATTCCGTTCCCGCCTGGACTGGGCGGTGGCGATCCTCGCGATCGTCGCGCCGATCACGGCGTTCGTCGGCATGCAGTCCGGCGAGGCCCTGCAGGAACGGCAGATCGCCCGAGGCTTCTCCGGCGAGATCATCGACCAGATGAACGCGCACGCCGCCTACGGTGACGTGCTGTTCCTGATCACGCTGGGGCTCGCCCTGGTGACGATCCTGCTGCTGGTCGCGACCAGCACCCACCCCCGGGCGCCGAAGCTGCCGAGCTGGCTGACGCCGGTGCTGTCGGTGCTGGTGATCGGGGCGGGGGTGGCCGCGCTCGTCTACGTCTGGCTCACCGGTCACTCGGGATCCGAGATGGTCTGGGGCAACACGTTCGACTGACGGCCCGCCGCCGTCAGAGGAAGGCTCGCGAGCAGAGCAGGCAGACCACCACCACGAGGACGGCGCCCGTCACCCCGCCGATCACCCAGGTCAGCCGCTGCGCCCGCTGCTCCTGCGCGTCCAGCGCCGCCATGTCCTGTGCCGGTAGCCGCCGTGGCGGTGCCGCCTGGAGGTGCACCGGTGGACGCCAACCGGGCGGCGGCGCGGTGGTGGGCGGCGGGCCGTCGTACCCGGCCGGTCCTCGACCGCCCGGCGCGACGCCGCCCGTGCCGGTCGTGGCGCCCGGGGCGGGAGCCGTCGGCGGACGCCAGGGATCGTCGGACGCGGGTCGGCGTGGCGCGGGGCCGGGCGTGAACTCCGGCCGGGCGGCGGCGGTGGACTCCGCACCGGAGCCGGGCGTGGGCTCGTCCCCGGTGTCGGGCCGGCGCCAGGGATCGTCGGAGGCCGGGCCGGGGTGAGGCGTCGTCACGTCGACCGACGCTACCAATGACCGGTGCGCCACGCCGTCGGGCCGCGCCGTGCCCCGCACACCGCGATCGGTCCGCCCGCACACGGCGTGGTCGACGGCTCGGGAGCGGGCTGGAGGTGCGTTAGCCTTGGCGCTCGTGACGAGTGGGGATCCGGGCGGGCGGCGCGACGACGATCGCGCGGTCGACCTGAGCGACGACGACTTCGTGGTGCTGCCCGAGCAGAGCACCGACGACACCGATCGCGGCTGGGGCGAGCGGGCCGGCGGCAACGACGACTGGCTGCTGGCCGAGCGTCCGCCGCACTGGGACTGAGCGCCGGGCCGAGCCGGGAACGAACGCCCCGCCGGGCCGTCGCCCGGCGACCGTCGCGATCGACGACGCGGGGCGACGGGTGCCCGGTCAGGTCACCGTCAGGGGGTACTCGCCGCCGCCGGGGCCTTGCTCGTGCCGCCGCCGGAGGAACTGCCCGACGAGCCGGTGCTGCCACCCGACGTGCTGGTCGACGAGGAGGTCGAGCCGGTCGAGGAGGACGACGACTCGGACGTACCCGACTTGCTCGGGCTCGACGCGGTGTCGGTGCTCGCCGAGCCGTTGGAGCGGGAGTCGGTGCGGTAGAAACCCGAGCCCTTGAAGACGATGCCGACGGAGTTGAAGAGCTTCCGCAGCCGCCCCTCGCACGCCGGGCAGTCGGTCAGCGGCTCGTCGGAGAAGGACTGCACCGCCTCGAGCTGGTGACCGCACGCGGTGCAGGCGTACTGGTACGTGGGCACGTTCTCCTCCGGGTCTGACACGGCCGGTTGGCACTCGACGTATTCGAGTGCCAATGGTGCGTCATCGGGGGTCGGTTCGTCCAGCGGAAGTGTGGGGCGCGACACCCGAGGCGGTCGGCAGCGGGTGCAGGCCGCCGCTCGGGGTGAGCGCCGCGCGTACCGGACGGTCGTGCGGCTCGGCCGGGACCTCGTCGAGCAGTTCGCCGTCGTACAGGGGCGTCACCGTGAGGGCGCTCGCGGGCACCCGGGCCAGCGCCCGGTCGTACGATCCGCCACCCCGGCCCAGCCGTACGCCCCGGCGGTCGACGGCCAGCGCGGGCACCACGACCACCTCGGCCGTGGCGATCGCATCGACACCCAGCCGAGGAGTGTCCGGCTCGCGGATGCCCCGACCGGCGGCGACCATCGCGCCGGCTCCCGCCCAGCGGGCCCAGTCCAGGTCCAGGTCGTCACGGAGCACCGGCAGCAGCAGGTCGGCGCCGGGCGGCAGCGCGTCGGCGAGCACCGCCGGCAGGTCCGGTCCGCCCGGCTCGCCGCCCACCGGCGCGTACGCGGCCACCCGGGTCGGCCGCAGCCTGCGTACCAGGGCCACCAGTGCGGCCTGGACGGCTTCGGTCGCGGCCTCGCGCTCGGCGGCGGTGAACGCCCGGCGGCGGGCCAGCAGCGTCACCCGTGTCGCCCGCTTCGCGTCATGCGTCACTTCCGCTCCTTCCGCAAATTCCGGCACGCAACACCCCTCACGCAACGCGTGTCGCACCGTTGCTCTGTGTCAGCATCGCAGGCGACGGTCGCGCAACTTCCGGGGGGAAGGGGAAGCGTTGACGCTACGGGGGCGGTTGACCGCAGCGTTCCTGGCCGTGGCGTTCGGCCCGGTCCTGCTCGGCGCCGTCTTCGTCGCCTCCACCGTGGCGACGATGGACCGCAGTCGCGCTACCGAGCGCCTGGCGGTGGCGGCCACCGCCGTACGTACCTCGATCGACGCGCTCTGCCAGCAGCTCCGTGCCGCGGCGGACGCGGTCGCGCTCACCGCCGACCGGCCGGGTGCCGCCGGACAGGTGGTCAGGCGGGGACTGGCCTCGGCGGTGCTGGTCACCGACGTGACCGGCCGGGTCAGCTACGCCACCCCGGACGCTCCACCGGCCCCCTGGCGGGACTGCGGCCCACCGATGCCACCTGCGGTCGGTCTCGGCCCGGCCACCGCCGGACCGGTCGGTGCGCTCGCCGTCCGGGTGGAACTGCGCGACCCGGCCGGCGCGGCGCTCGGCACGGTCTCCGCCGCCCAACCGGTCGACCCCCGGTTCGTGGCGCGTCTCGCGGCGGTGACCGGCGTCGCGGTGACGCTGCTCGACGGCGGCGGCGCGCCGTACGTCGCGCACACCACGGAGTCGGCGAACGGCCGGGACGAGGTGCTCGCCGCAGCCGCGTCACTGCGCGGCGAGCGGGTGACCGGCACGCCGGACGGCCGGTACCTGCGCCGCGCCGGTCCGACGCCCGGCCAGCCGCTGCACCTGGTGCTCTCGGTCCCCAGCGACCAGCCGCCCGGGCTGCACGCCGTACTGGTCGGCGTGGTGCTGCTGGCCGCCCTGGTGGGGGTGGCCGCCGCCTGGCGACTGGCCCGGGTGACCACCCGCCCGCTGGTGGAGCTGGCCGGCGCGGTCGACCGGGTGGCGGCCGGCGACCTGACCGCCCGGGTGCCGGTACGCAGCGACGACGAGGTCGGCCGGTTGGCCGCCGCGTTCAACCGGATGGCCCAGGAGACCGGTGGCCATCTGGCGGCGCTGGCCAGCAGCCGCGACCAGCTACGCGGGCACCTCGCGGTGCTGGGCGACACCCTGGCCAGCACCCACGACCTGCAACGGATCCTGCGGGTGATCCTGCGCAGCGCGCTCGCCGCGACCGGCGCCCGGGCCGGTGCGGTGCTGCTCACCGAGCCGGGTGGCGTGCTGGTCGCCCAGTGCTCCGAGGGGCTCGACGGACGCTGGCCCGGCACCGGGTCGGTGCCGGTCGGCAGCGGGTTGCTGGGCGAGGTCGCGGCGACCGGCCGACCCTGCCGGGGACGGGTGGACCCGGCCGACGACGCCTCCGGCGAACCGCCCTGCCGGACGTACGTCGCGGTGCCGTTCACCGCGCCCGAGGCGCTTGTCCGCGCCGAACCCGGCCCGGGGTCCGACGCCTCCCGGACCGGCCCGGCGGAGACCGTGCTCGGCGTGCTCGCCCTCTACGACCGGCCGGGCGGGGCCGAGTTCGACGACGACGACCTGGCGACGCTGCGCACCTTCGCCGGTCACGCGGCGGTGGCGGTGGAGAACGTCCGCGTCCACGAGGAGGCGCAGCGGCTCTCGCTCACCGATCCGCTGACCGGGCTCTGGAACTACCGCTACCTGCGCGAGTCGGTACGCCGGGAGGTGGAGCGGGCCAGCCGGTTCGGCCGGACGGTCAGCGTCCTCGTGCTGGACCTGGACCGGTTCAAACGGATCAACGACACGTACGGGCACCCGGCCGGGGACACCGTGCTGGCCGAGTTCGCCCGGCGCGTCCGGGGCGAGATCCGCGAGGTGGACCTCGCCTTCCGGCAGGGCGGGGAGGAGTTCGTGGTGCTGCTGCCGGAGACCGACGCCCGGGGCGCGACGATCGTCGCCGAGCGGCTCGCCGCGGCCGTCCGGGACAGTCCGGTCCACGTGGCACGGCACACCGGAGCGCCGGACACCGTCTCGATGACGGTATCGATCGGGATCGCCGTCTTTCCGGATCACGCCGACACCGGACCGCAGGTGCTCCAGGCAGCGGACGAGGCGCTGTACGCCGCGAAGACGGGTGGCCGGGACACCTGGCGGCTGGCTCCTGCCCGGGAGGCGTCGGCCACCCGGGAGCTACCGGTGCTGGTGGCGACCCGTAGCCCGCAGGACGGGCTGCCCAGGGCCGGACCGGAGGGCGATCCGGGCGAACCGACCACCGACGACGAACCGGCCCCGGCCGGTTCCGCCACGACCGGCAGAACTGCTCCGGCGGGCGGCGCGTCTTCTGGTCCTCACCCGCCGCGTCACGGCCCCGGCCGATAGTCTCGCGACATGTCGGAGCACTCAGCGAACCCCTCAGCGACCGCCGCCACCGGTCGTCCCCGTGCCGTCAAGGCCGTCATCCCGGCCGCCGGCCTGGCCACCCGGTTCCTGCCGGCGACCAAGGCGGTACCCAAGGAGCTGCTGCCGGTCGTCGACCGACCCGTGTTGCAGTACATCGTCGAGGAGGCCGCCCAGGCCGGTATCGGCGACGTGCTACTGATCACCGGGCGCGGCAAGACATCGATGGTCGACCACTTCGACCGCCGGCCCGATCTGGAGGAACGGCTCGCGGAGAAGCCCGAGCTGCTGGCCGCCGTCAAGCGCACCGAGGAACTGGCCGCCATCTACACCTGCCGCCAGCCCGAGCAGCTCGGCCTCGGCCACGCCGTCGGGTACGCCGAGTCGCACGTCGGTGACCAGCCCTTCGCCGTGCTGCTCGGCGACGAGTTCGTCAACCTCTCCGAGCCGCTGCTGCCGGCCATGTTGGAGCTGCAGGCCCGGACGGGTGGCGTGGTGCTCGCCTTCTTCGAGGTCGACCCGGCCGAGACCACGCGCTACGGCATCGCCTCGGTCGAGCCGGCCGAGTCCGAGCTGACCGACATCGGCGAGGTCGTCCGGGTCACCGGCATGGTGGAGAAGCCCAAGCCGGAGGAGGCGCCGAGCAACCTGGCCGTGCTCGGCCGGTACGTGCTGCCGGGCAAGATCTTCGACGCGATCCGGCGTACCAAGCCCGGCAGCGGCGGCGAGATCCAGCTCACCGACGCGATGGAGCTGCTGCGGACCGAGGGCACCCCGGTGCACGCGATCGTCTACCGCGGCATCCGCTACGACACCGGTATGCCGCTGGGCTACCTGCAGACCGTGGTCCAGATCGCCAGCGAGCGCGAGGACCTGGGCGCGGAGTTCCGCAAGTGGCTGGCCGAGTTCGTCAACTCCGACGCGTCGGGCGGTCCGAATACATGACCGCGACGGCCGACGCCGAGGCGGCCGAAAACGGGTTGACGCCGCTCGCCGACTACCTGGGCAGTGTGCTGCGCAGGTTACGCGCGCTGCCTCCGCTCGACCTCGACCTCACCCAGGCGCACGGCAACGTCCTCGCCGAGGACGTCGTCGCACCGCACTCGTTCCCGGCCTTCGACCAGGCGGCCTTGGACGGGTACGCCGCGCGCTGGGAGGACATCGCCGGCGGGGCCCGGGGCGTGGGATACGTCCCGGCCCAGTCCGGCCGTCCGGGTGGCCGCACGGTACGCCTCAACGTGGTCGGTGACCTCGGCGCGGCGAGCTGGCGGCCGGTCCGACTCACCCCCGGCTCGTGCTTCTCGGTGGCCGCCGGAGCACCACTGCCGGTCGCCGCCGACGTGGTCGTCCCGGTCGAGTGGACCGACCAGGGCATGGCGGCGGTGGAGATCTTCCGCGCCCCGAAGCGGGGTTACGGCGTACGCCGGGCCGGCGAGGAGGTGACCGCAGGCACTCTGCTCGCCCGCGCCGGCACGTACGTCTCACCGGCACTGGTCGCGGTCTTCGCCGCCACCGGCATCGGGCACGTGGTGGTCCGCCCCAGCCCCCGGGTGGTGATCGTGGCCACCGGCGACGAACTGGTGGACGTGGGCCGGGGCAGCCAGCCCGGTCAGGTGGTCGACGCCAACTCGCACGCGCTGACCGCCGCGGCGGCGGAGGCGGGCGCCCTGGCGTACCGGGTGGGCATCTGCGACGACGACCCGGAGGGGTTGCGTGGCCTGCTGGAGGACCAGACCCTGCGGGCCGACCTGATCATCACCACCGGCGGCACCGGCACCGGGCCGGGCGACATGGTCCGCCGCATCCTGTCCCGCCGCGAGGGCAGCCGCGCCGGACCGGTCACCTTCACCGACGTGGCGCTCTATCCGGGCACCGCGCTCGGGTTCGGCACCGTCGGCGCCGAGGAGGTGCCGGTGGTGTGCCTGCCCGGCGACCCGGGCGCCGCGATGATCGGTTTCGAGGTGCTGGCCCGCCCCGCCATCAACCTGCTGGCCGGCGCCGAACCGGTGTTCCGGCCCAGCGTGCGGGCACACCTGCTGGAGACGGTCTCCTCGCCCGTGGGCCTGCGCGAGTTCCGCCCCGCGCACGTCGCGGAGCGCCGAGGTGGGGGTTACACTGTCCAACCGCTCAACGGCGGTCCGTTCACCCTCGCCGGCCTGGCCGAGGCGAACGGGCTTCTCGTTCTCGGCGAGCGGGTCACCGCCGCCGCTGCCGGCTCCACCGTGGACGTGCTGCTGCTCGACCGTCGACGGTGAATCCGGGTGACGCTCGGGAGTGGAGGAGTGGTGCGGTTCCGACGGGCGCCCGGCTGGCCGGTGGTGCTCTCCGACGGGCCGGTGCTGCTGCGGCCGTACCGACGCTCCGACGCGGCGGCCTGGTCCGAGGTGCGCTGCGCCAACCGGGAGTGGCTGGCCCCGTGGGAGTCCACGCCGGCCGGTGACTGGGCCGATCTGAACTCGCCGGCCACCTTCCGCTGGGTCCACCGCGACCAGCGGCGCTCGGCGCGTACCGGTGAGGGCATGCCGTTCGCGGTCTGCCTGTACGCCGACGGCGCGGAACGCCTGGTCGGGCACATCAACATCGGCAGTATCGTGCGCCGGGCGTTCTGCTCCGGCTACGTCGGCTACTGGGTGGACCGTCGAGTCGCCGGCCAGGGTGTGATCCCTACCGCGATGGCGCTCGCCGTCGACCACGCCTTCGGCCCCGGTGGACTGCACCGGGTGGAGGTCAACATCCGGCCGGAGAACGGGCCGTCCCGCCGCGTGGTGGAGAAGCTGGGCTTCCGCGAGGAGGCGTACCACGCGCGCTACATGCACATCGACGGTGCGTGGCGGGACCACATCGGGTACGCGATGACGAGCGAGGAGATCGCCGCCGAGGGCGGGCTGCTGGCCCGTTGGCACCGGCTGCGCGCCCGTACGCCGTGAGCCGTCCCACGTGCGGAATCGGCGCGGCGCGGTTGTTCCGGCCAGCCTGACCCGTAACCTCAGGTAACTGCAAGCTGCGGCAGGCGCTGCCCGCTCCGCATGATTCACGTCGCCGACGCCGATCGGTGAAAGATCCTGCGGCCGGTCGGCGGTTGCTCCGAATCTTGGTGACGGGAGGGGTGAGGGTGCCGACCTCGGTGCTCCTCGCCGTCCTCGCCGCCGCCGGTCTGCTCGCTCTCGCTCCGGCGCTGGTTCGCCGGTACGACGCCGCCGAGCGGTTGGTGGCGGAGCGGGCGCAGTCGACGGCGCGGGTGCTCCAGCGCCGCCGACGACGCCGCACTGTCCCCGGCCGCAGACCGGTCAACCCGTCCCGTGCCCTCGTCGTCACCCTCAGCGAGGATGCCAGCTCGGGGCAGCTCGCCGCCCCCGTCTCCGGCCCACCCGCACCCCGCACCCGCGACTCCCCGGACGCATCTGCTCGCTCCGGTGGTGCGGCCGGCGATCCGGCCCCCGCAGGCTCGGTCGACAGCGCTCCCGCATCGCGCCGGTCCGGGCGGCCGAGTCGGCTGCGCTCCGTCGCGCCGACCGGGAACCGTCCACGCCGCCGCCCCGACCGCCGCCGCCCGCACACCCCCGCCGTCTACCGCCGCCGCCGGGTCCTCGCCGCCCTGGTGCTGCTCAACGCCGTCGAACTGGTCGGCGTCCTGGTGGTCGGCCCCGGCTTCTGGATCAGCTTCGCGGTCACCGGCACCCTGCTCGTCGTGTACGTCGTCCACCTGCGCGCCCGCGCACTCGCCGACCGCCGTCGTCGGCGTGCCCGGGCCCGCGAGGCCGCCTGGCTGGCCGCGAGGCAGGCCGAGGTGCGCCGCGAACAGGCACGCCGCGCCGCAGCCCGTCGGGAGGCCCAGCGTCGCCTGGCCGCCCAGCGGGAGTCCGTCCGGCGTTCCGCCATGGGCCTGGACCGCCCCGCCGACCTGCCACAGGTCGCCAGCGGCGGCTCGGTCTCCTACCGCCGCGCCGGCGGCCTGCGCGGTCGTCCCTACGAGGCCGGGCGCGGCTCGCACAGCGCCTGAGCCGTCCCGCCCTGCCGGCGACTCGCACAACGCACCTCCCGCACTGCGGCGAGCCGCCGTGCACCCACCCGTCCCGCCCGTTCTGCCCGTCCCACCCGTCCCGCCTGTCGGCTCGGTCCCGCCTGCCGCCCGGCCCTCTCCGGCGCCCGGCCCTCTCCGGCGCCTGGTCGCGGACGGGGACGTGCGACTCGTGGCGGGTCGAGGCGGCAGTTTCAGGGATATTGCTGCCTCGACGGTGGTGGGAGGCAGCAGTATCGGGGATGTTGCTGCCTCATGGGCTCCGAGGGGCTGGCGTCCGGTGAGGCGAGGCAGCGGTATCGGGGATGTTGCTGGCTCGTCGGCCCGAGGGGCTGGTGTCCGGTGAGATCGCGTGGATCTTGGGGTGTCGGGCGGGCGGGGCGGTTCGCGGCGAAGGCGGCCGACCTGTTAGCCTTGTCACCGGCCCGCCCGGTGAAAGCCGGACGGGACCAATGCCGGTAAACCGGCGGAGGGGCTGTGGCGCAGACTGGTAGCGCACCTCGTTCGCATCGAGGGGGTCAGGGGTTCAAATCCCCTCAGCTCCACCAGCAATACCAATGGCCAGCGGAAACGCTGGCCATTGATCATTTGGCACAGATCCGGCACAACTCAGCCCGGAAGCGCCGACCCCGAGCGGTTCTCCGCAGCCTCCCGAAGCGCCGTGCTGACGATGTCGCGGCGACGGTTCTCCTTCGGCCACCGGTGCAGGTACGTCTCCGACCCGAGTCCGACCCCGGGCATCCTCAGGGAAGCCGGGAGATGCGGGCGGGTGGTTGCCCGGTCTCCGGCTTGATGCTGGCGAGCAGTTCGGTGACGTGGGTCCTGATGTCGTCGCGCACGTGGCGGACGACGTCGAGGGGTTGACCGGCGGGGTCGGTGAGTTTCCAGTCTTCGTAGCGTTTGCCGGGGAAGACGGGGCAGGCGTCGCCGCAGCCCATGGTGACGATGACGTCGCTGGTTTCGGCGGTGTCCCAGGTGAGTCGGGTCGGGGTCCGGTCGGTGATGTCGATGCCGACTTCCCGCATGGCTTCGACGGCGGTGGGATTGATCTGGTCGGTGGGCGCGCTGCCGGCGGAGCGGACCTCGACGGTGTTCCCGGCGAGGTGGCGTAGCCAGGCGGCGGCCATCTGGGAGCGACCGGCGTTGTGGACGCAGACGAACAGGACGCTGGGCTTGTCGGTCATCGAGCTTCGCTTTCTCGGGTGGGGTGGGGCACGACCACCGCGTCAGCGGCGTGTCCGGCGTGGGGGTACCAGGCGGCGAGGGCGGTGACGGCCACCAGGCCGCCGACGAGCTGGGCGGCGACGAAGCCGGGCACGGAGGCAGGGGCGATGCCCGTGAAGGTGTCGGTGAAGGCGCGGCCGATGGTGACCGCCGGGTTGGCGAAGGAGGTCGAGGAGGTGAACCAGTAGGCCGCTCCGATGTAGGCGGCGACGGCGGCCGGGGCCACGGTGGTGCGGCCGGAACGGGCGAGAGCGAAGACCAGGAGGACCAGCCCGGCGGTGGCGACCACCTCGGCCAGCCACAGATTCCCGCCGGTGCGGTCGGTGTGGGACCAGGTGACCGGCGGGAGCCCGAACATGAGGGCGGCCAGAACCGCCCCGGCGACGGCCCCGGTGACCTGCGCGCAGACGTAGCCGGCCAGGTCCCGGAGGGTCAGACCGGTCCCGAACCGGCGGCCGAGCCACCAGTCGACGGCCGAGACGACCGGATTGAGGTGCGCGCCCGACACAGGGCCGAACATCAGGATCAACGCGCCCAGAGCGAGGGCGGTGGCAACCGCGTTCTCCAGGAGTTGGAGCCCCACATCCGTCGGGGAGAGCCGGGTGGCGGCGATCCCGGAGCCGACGACGGCGGTGACCAGCAGGGCCGTACCGGTGAACTCTGCGCTTGCCCGCCGGGCCAGCGCGAGGCTCACCCGGTGGCCGCAGTGGCCGTGGGGATGTCCAGCAGTGCGCCGAGCTGCCGGAAGGCTTCCGGGCGGACCCGGTACCAGACCCAGGTGCCCCGCCGCTCGGAGTCCACCAGGCCCGCGTCTCGCAGCACCCGGAGGTGGTGGGAGATGGTGGGCCCGGACAGGTCGAACGCCGGGGTCAGGTCACAGACGCAGATCTCCGGTACCGAGGCGATCATCGACATCAGCCGGAGCCGGACCGGGTCGCCCAGGGCCTTGAACATCGGGGCGACCACCGCCGCCTGGCCGTCGTCCATCGGACGGGCCGCGATCGGGGCGCAGCAGGCCACGGCGTTCAGGTCGACCACCGGTACGGCTTGTTTCGACATGCGTCTAGGTTGACAGATCTCAAAACAAGAGGCAACGTGGGGGCTGATTCGAAATTCATCTAGACAGGACGGGTCGGCGATGGCGGTCCTGTCGAGAGGAGAGCCCATGTCCCGCGTTCAACTTGCCCTGCGCGTGTCCGACCTCGAAGGCTCCGTGGCCTTCTACTCGAAGCTGTTCGGCGTCGAACCGGCCAAGCGTCGCCCCGGCTACGCCAACTTCGCCGTCCAGAACCCGCCGTTGAAGCTCGTGCTCCTGGAGGGCGAGCCCGGCCAGCCGACCGTGCTGGACCACCTGGGCGTCGAGGTCTCCACCACCGAAGAGGTCAACGCCGCCACCCGGCGCCTCACCGAATCCGGCCTGATCACCCTGGAGGAGAACAGCACCGAATGCTGCTACGCCCTCCAGGACAAGGTCTGGGTGCGTGGCCCCGGTGACGAGCCTTGGGAGGTCTACACCGTCAAGGCCGACTCCGACCACCTGGAGAAGGCCACCGCAAGCGCCTGCGGCACCCCCGCCGCCGACAAGGAGCCGGCCACCACCGGAGCCGCCGGTACCTGCTGCTGACCTGCACACGACCGCAGCAGCAAACGTCCCGCCCGTGACGCCTCGGCCCTCGTGGGAGGGTGCGAGCCGGGCGGCGGGCGGGACGGTGGCAAGCCCGGTGTCAGTCGAACAGCCCGTCGAGCGCTTTCTGTTCGAGGTCGCGCCAGCGCTGGGCGTCCTTCAGCGCCTTGGCGATCTCCTTCTCGTCGAGGTGGTGCGCGCCCTCCTCACGGATGCACGCGACGCTGAACGGCCCGCCGACCGATGGCGAGGTCCGCTCCAGCGCCTCCAGCACCCGGACCACGCCCACCACGCCGTACTCGACGGTGCGCGTGGTCATCCGGAAGTGGGACAGCAGCGCGCCGGCCTGCTGGGCCATGGGCGCGCCGGAGCCGATGGCGTGGAAGCCCACGTCCTCGTAGCGGCCGATGAGACCGTTGGGGTTGATCTCCACGATCCACGGCCCGCCCTGGCTGTAGCCGACCGCGAGCAGGTACGCCGACACCCCACCGCCGCCGTTCTCGCCGGGCACGTCCGGGATGTAGTTCGCGTAGTGCTTCTTGAAGACGGGTAGGACGCGCTCCTGCAACTCGCCGCCGATGTCGGGTGCTTCGAGGATGGCGGTGGCCGACTCCTCAAGGAGTGGGCGCAGGTCGTTGAGTACGCCCCGCGCGCCGCTGCCGCCCCAGGCGGCGCAGGAGCCCAGCGGGTGCAGTTTCTGGGCGGGGAAGCTCAGACCGCGGTCGCTCTCGGTGATCTGGGAGTCCGCGCCGATCACCACCCCGTCGCTGCAGACGATGGCGAGTACGACGGTCATGGGTCCTCCTGGGCAGGGGTGCGGGGTTGGGCGCGAGGTACCCGGCATCCCGTCCGCCTACACCCCGACAGGTGTCGGGCCAACCACAGCGGGGGTCAGGACGGTTTCCGCAGCTCGGCTGCGCCGAAGGACACCGAGAACCGCTTGCACCAGATCGAGATGCTGCGGAAGTCGTCGAGATTCGCGTCGGCGGGGATGTCGTACACCTGGTCGCCCCGGTTTCCCTTGAGCCGGTCGAGTTCGAGCCATCGCCCGTCGTCGAAGACGTGCCAGCCGGCCCGGCCGGGGAGCACCGGCTGGTCGGTGAGCCAGACTCGCAGGTCGGGGCCGTTGGAGGTGGCGAGGTCCTCTAGTGCCAACTGGTGACTGCCGTCGGAGAGCCGGATCAGTCGGGCGGTGCCGGTGGTCTCGTGCTCATGCGTGACGAACTCTCCGCTGGCCAGCAGCACGTTCCTCGGACTCGGCGCGGCGGATGCCTCGGCGGAGGGTGACGCCTCGGCCGAGGGGCCCACCTCTGCTGACGGTGATCCCTGCGGCGCGGTTGCGTCGGTGATCGGCAGTATCTCGGCGACCACCTGGTTGGTGAACAGCTTCCATGGTTGGAACCAGAAGAGGCCGAACGCCGCGCCTCCGCCCAGCAGCACGATCAGGAGCCAGGTCAGGGGTTTGCGCGTCATCGTCGGAGCCTACGTCGGGTGGCCGCGCCGTCAGGCGACTCCAGTCCGTTTCGGATCTTCCGGTCACGTTGTGTACGGCGGCTCGTGGACGCAGCGTCCGCACGGGTGTCTCGTCGAGGGTGCGAGGCCGCCCCGATCCGGGAACGGAACGTGTTCGGAACTCATCGCCGGATGTGGATGGGGGCCGCGTAACAGCTTGTCGTGACGGGTGACCCGGATGATCGCGATCCTGAGTGAACTGTCAGGATTGCGGTATGACGGTCAGAACTGCCGGCAGGGTTGCCCTGGTCACGGGTGGAAGTCGGGGCATCGGCGCCGCCGTCGCGCGCCGGCTCGCCGAGGACGGGATCGACGTGGCGTTCACCTACCGCACGGCGGGGGACAACGCGAAGTCCGTCCTGGCCGACATCGAGGCGTACGGGCGCACGGGCCTGTCGATCAGCGCGGACAGCGCGGATTCGGGGGCGGTCGTCGGTGCGGTGGAGCGGACCGTGGCCGAGCTGGGGCGGCTGGACATCCTGGTCAACAACGCGGGGGTGTTCGCGGGTGGGCCCATCGAGTCGGTCAGCCTCGACGCGCTGGACCGGGCGGTCGCGGTGAACGTGCGCGGGGTGTACCTGGCCACCCAGGCGGCGGTGCGGCACATGGGCGATGGTGGGCGGATCGTCAACATCGGCAGCAGCTTCGCCAGTCGCGTCCCCGCGCCCGGAGTCAGCGCGTACGCGATGACCAAGAGCGCGGTGAACGGGCTGACCCGGGCGCTGGCCCGTGAGCTCGGCCCGCGCGGCATCACCGTCAACCTGATCCTGCCCGGCTCGACCGACACCGACATGAACCCGGCTGACAGCGACGGTGCCGACGCGCAGCGGACGCAGATCGCCCTCGGGCGGTACGCATCGCCGGCCGACGTGGCCGCGACGGTCAGTCACCTGGTGGGCGACGGCGGTCGGCACATCACCGGTGCGTCGATCGCGATCGACGGTGGTGCGACCGCCTGACCGGTGGCGTCCCGACTGCACGGTGACCTAGACTCCAGACCTCAGCCGATCGAAGATCGTCGTTTCGCTCGGCGGTGTCGACGGACGTGTCCCGGCTACCGGCTGGAGCGGTTGTGGACGAAGGTCACCTGGTCGATCGCCGGCGCCTGCTGGGCCTGATCACCGCCACCCTCGCCGTCGGCGTCATCCCCGAGGCGTGGCTCGCCGAGGCGGCGTACGGAGCGACACCCCGCTGGAACCGCCCCTTCGACAAGTGGATCCCGATCACTTCGTCGTTCGGGGTCCGGGTCGACCCGATCACCGGCGAGCGGCGGCAGCACAACGGCACCGACTACAGCGCCGCCGGCATCCTCGGCTACCCGGTCCGGTCGATCGCGGCCGGCACCGTCACCGGCGTCACCTACAGTGCCGCCGGGCTCGGCCACCACGCCACGGTCACCCATGCCGACGGGTGGCGCAGCGTCTACGGCCACCTGCGGGACGTACCCGTGGTGCGGGTCGGCGCGCAGCTCGCGGCCGGGCAGCACCTCGGCAACGTCGGGTCGACGGGCCGCTCCACCGGGCCGCACCTGCACCTGGAGATCTTCCATCCGAACGGGCACCGCGTGGACCCGGAGTCGATCCTCACCGGCGCTCCCTACGCCGGGGCGCCCGGCCAGCCACCCGCGATTCTCACGAAGGACGGACTCATGTACCTCATCTGGAGCACCGGCGGCACCGGGTACCTGGTCACCCCCAACCGCGTCATCGGGTTGCGGTCGATGGCCCACTACAACCTCTTCAAGCGGATCATCAACTCGAACCAGGCCGCCGACCAGCCCGAGGTCTTCAACCAACTGGAGATCGACCAGATCAACGCGTACCTGAACGGGCACGTCCCCGCCTGACCGGCGTCAGGTCGCGCCGCGCCGGTCACCGGCGTCACCCACGCGCCCGTCGAGGACGGCCAGCAGGGCCGACGCGACGAGCGCCACCGGTCGGTCGTCGTCGCGGGTCAACCGGCGCAGCGTGTCCGCCGCCAGGGTCCCCGGCATCTCGGCGAGGGCCTGGGTCAGTCGCATCCGCGCTGCCGAGTCCGCGCCCGGATCGGCGAGTGCGTCGACCAACGCCGTCATGATCCGCTCCGCCCACGTCGGGTCCACGGCCAGCGTGCCCAGCAGCTCGGCCGCCTCGACGTCGTTGGGGCCGTCGACCACGAGGCCGACCAGCGTCGGTACCGCCCGGGTGTCGCCTCGGGCACCGAGCGCGAGCGCGGCCGGCCCTCGTACCGTCGGCTCGGCGTCAGCGAGCGCGTCGACGAGGGCGCCGCTCGCCTCGTCTCCGGGCAACTCGGCCAGCGCCTGGACCGCGCGCCGCCTGACCTCGGCGTCATCCGAGGTCAGGCCGGACGCCACCCGGGCCGCGCCGCCGCCGGACGCCCGCGCGAGAGCCCAGCGCAACGCACCGGCGACGTGCGGATCCGTCTCGCCGAGCACCGCCTCGGCCAGCAGTTCGGCGGGTGCCGACGCGTGCTCGGCCAGGACGGCCTGCTGACGCCGCGCCGCACTGCCGGAACCGAGACCGTGCAGCAGCTCGATCAGGCGCGCCACCTCCGGCCAGTCGGCGGGCTCGGCGGCATCGACCGTGCGGAGCCGGTCGAGCAGCTCGCGCTCCCGGTGCAGCCGCTCCTCGGTCCGGCGGATGAGGTCGCCGACCAGCGCCGCCGGGGTGAAGCCGGGATCGTCGAGGGTACGACCGATCTCGCGCAGCGACAGCCCCAGCGAGCGCAGCCCCTCCACATGGAAGATCCGCCGGATGTTCTCCGGGGTGTACTCCCGGAAGCCGCCCACCGTGCGGCCGGTGGGGCGGACCAGCCCGAGCGTGTCGTAGTGCCGGAGCATCCGGGCACTGACCCCCGAGCGGCGCGCCACCTCACCGATCAGCACCAGGCGACTCCTCCCGGTCCGGTCCGAGGACCGTGACCCGTCTCGCCTCGTGCACGGCGAGGTCGAATCCGGCGTCCGGGTCGTACAGCAGCCGTTCCGTGGCGCGGGCGTGTACCCGTACCGCCGGGTTCCGGTGGGTGGCCGCCGCCTCCAGGACCGGCTCGACCACGTCGGCCAGCGCGACGAGGGCCTGGCTCAGACTGAGCTGGACCTCCCGGTTACCCCGGCCGAACTGCCTGGCCAGCTCCGTGGCCAGCGCCGACCGCTCCGCGTCGGGCACCAGGACGACGGCCGCCCGCCAGGCGGTCCGGGCCACCGTGTCGTCGGCGTCGCGAAGCAGCGCCGTGGTGATCGCCGGCCAGGCGCTCCGGTCCCCGATCTTGGACAGGGTGTGCAGTGCCTGACTGCGGGCCTGGGCGTGCGCGGAGTCGAGTTCCGCCAGCAGCCTCGGCATCGTGATCTCCGCCGGCAACCGGGTCAGCGCCCAGGTGAGCATGTCGCGCACGAAGAAGTCCGGCTCGACCTCGCAACGGGCCACGAGCGCGTCCACCAGGCCCGGGTCCGGGTGTGTGCCGACGGCCAGGGCCGCGTTGAGTCGTGTCGACGAGTCGTCGGCGGCCAATGCGGCGACCACTCGTCCGGCGGGCGTGGGCTTGCCTGTCGAGTCGATGGGAACCACCTCCGACCACCAGTGAAGACCTTGACACTGTGACAGGGTCAAGTCTCGCGTGTTCCCTAGACTGCGGTGGTGCGATACGACCAGGTCGAAGCAGCGATCCGTCGACTCGTCGACACGGCGGGGGAGGACGAGCTCCGGGTGTTCGGCATCGAGACGGTGGCCCGCCTCGTCCGCGACGAGCGGCTGGTCGACATCGCCGCCGACGGGGAACTGGACGAGGACGCGGTAGCCGCCTTCACGCTCGCCCGGGAGACCGTCGGGACGGCCGACGCCGCCGCGTCACGGGCACTGATGACGCGGATCGACGAGGGTGTCCTCACTGACGGCGACATGGACCCGGAACTGCTCATCGTCCTCGCCGCGCTGGAACACTGGACGACGTACCTGGAGACCGGGCAGCGGGGCGAACTCTACGAGCTGGCGCTCCGCTCCGTCGAGCAGGTCGACTACCAGGTCTCCGCCGACCTCGACGACTTCCTGGCGACACCCGAGATGGCCGCCGAGTACGCGCGGATCGCGCGGCTGTCGCAGGGCAGGCCCCCGGCCTGAGGAACTGCCCTATACGGTGGGTCGATGGCGTCCGTGAAGCAGGTCCAGGTGACCTTCGACTGCGCAGACCCCGAGCGCGTCGCCCGTTTCTGGTGCGAGGTGCTGGGATACGTCGTGCCGCCGCCACCGGAGGGCTTCGCCGACTGGGCCGAGTTCGACCGCGCGCTGCCGCCCGAACGGCAGGGCTCGGCGTTCGCCTGCGTCGACCCGACCGGCGCGGGCCCGAGGCTGTTCTTCCAGCGCGTACCCGAGGGCAAGGTGGTCAAGAACCGGCTGCACCTCGACGTACGGGCCGCCACCGGGCTCGTCGGCGCGGAACGCGTGGCCGCGCTCGAAGCCGAGGGCGCGCGGCTGGTCGCGCTCGGCGGGGCCCGGGTGCGGCTGCTGGAAGCCGACGGCTTCAACGAGTCCTGCCTGGTGATGCAGGACGTCGAGGGCAACGAGTTCTGTCTCGACTGAGGAGCCGCCCACACCAGGCACACCCCGGAGATCATTACCCGGCACAGCGCCCGCCCACCCCGACCCGCGCCAACTGCCGGATGGAGCCCTCGTACGACCGGCTGAACCTCCTGATGGCCGCCCGACCCGCCGACATGATGGTCGCTTACCGGCCGCCCAGCGACACGCGCATCCGATGAGCGTACGTCGTGCGGTCGGTGATGCGCTCGGTGCCAAGGTCACGAGCGAGTGAGTCGGCGGGACGTTGATCCGAGGCAGGGACATGCCGCGAGTCGCGCGTGACCAGGAGGTCCGAAGTCAGCCGCTTCGACGGTTGCCGTACTGGCGAGGACTCTGCACCGTGCCGGAACGGCCGTGGACGCGGCTCGCGGCACTCCCGGTGTGTTTGGCGGTGGCCTTGCCCTTGGACCGGCGTGCCGCCCGGTTCTCGAAGGGTTGCGGCTGCCCCTCACTTTCCGCTTCGGCGTCAGCGGTGGGCTCGGCGTCGCTGGTGGCGTCGGCCATCGGTGCCTCCTCGTGCAGTTCAGGACTGGGCTGTTCGCTGCGGGTTCGCAAGCGTGGCCGCCGCGATACGCAGACGGTAGCGGGCAGGCCGACCCGAGTCGGGACCGGGTGAACATCCAGCCACGCCAGAGCCCTCGCCAGGGTGATCCCACCACGACACCGTCCGAGCGCCCGGATATCTGCCGCGAGGTGCACGCGAGGAGGCAAGACCGACCCTCCAGGGTCGTCCGCCGGGACTCCGGCTGTGCGCTCGGCGCGAGAAGCCGGTGTTCCCGCGTTGACCTCAAGTGGGGTTCAACTCCTAGCGTGGTCGACATGAGTGACGTCGATCAGTCGAACCCTGAGGTCGAGATCGAAGCGATCAAGCAGGTGATCGCCACGGTCGAGCACGCCCAGAACACCGAGTCTCCGGACGAGTTTCTCGGCCTGTTCCGCGCCGATGCGATCTACACCACGGCTGGGGGCACCCGCCTCTTCGGCCTCGATGCGATCTCGGCGTTCACCCGTCAGGTGCTGCCCGGTGGGATGCAGGGCCTGACCGTGACCTTCGAGCTGGAGCACGTGCTGTTCGTCCGGCCCGATGTTGCTGCCGTCAAGGTACGTCAGGTCTATCGGTCGCCGGAGGGCCCCGACGTCGGGTCTCCTCTGTGGATCATGTCGAAGGAAGGCGGGCGGTGGCTCCTGGCGGCATGCCAGAACACCGCAGCGCCCGACGACGAGGTGCCCTCGACATCGCACCACCGCCCCGTCTTCGCCCCCCGCTGACACCCCACCCACCCACCCCACCCACCCCACCCACCCCACCCACCCCACCCACCCCGCCACCCACCCCGCCACCCACCCCGCCACCCGCCCACCCCGCCACCGTGTTGATCAAGAGGTTTGGTCGTTCCGGGACGCCGTCGTGGGCGCAAACTTCTTGATCACCGCGGGTGGCGGGGTGGGTGGGCGGGGCGGGCGGGGTGGGTGGAGGGGGTGGAGGGGTGGTGTGCTGCGGCGGGGTTTCGTATAGATGACGTTCTCTTGACGGGGGTGGTTGTTAACGCTATCAATGCGGTCAGAGTGTTCCTGTCATGGCGGAAGGGCGGGGCTATGGTGCGACGTGGTGTTCGTCGGGTCGTGGCAGTGGCGGCGGTCGTGGTCTTGTCGGCAGGCGCCGCGGTGGTGGGGACGGTGCCGGCGCAGGCCGCTGCGGTCACCTTCACCAACCCGCTGGCCGAGCAGCGTGCCGACCCGCACGTCTACCGGCACACCGACGGGTACTACTACCTCACCGCCACGGTCCCCGAGTACGACCGGATCGTGCTGCGCCGTGCCACCACGCTCCAGGGGCTGGCCACCGCCACCGAACGGGTGATCTGGCGTAAACACGGCAGTGGCGAGATGGGCGCGCACATCTGGGCGCCCGAGATCCACTTCATCGACGGCAGGTGGTACGTCTACTTCGCCGCCGGACGTACCGACGACATCTGGGCCATCCGGCCGTACGTGCTGGAGAGCAGTGCAGCCAACCCGCTGGACGGGCCGTGGGTGGAACGTGGCCAACTCCAACCGGCCCGCAACAGCTTCTCGCTCGACGCCACCACGTTCGTCCACAACGGAGTGCGCTATCTGGCCTGGGCCGAGTACGCCGGTAGCAACTCGAACATCTATCTGGCCCGCGCGGTCAACCCGTGGACGTACGCGGGCACCCCGGCCCTGATCGCCACCCCCACGTACGCCTGGGAGACCCGGGGGTACCGCGTGAACGAGGGGCCGGCGGTGCTGATCCGCAACGGGCGGGTGTTCATGACGTACTCGGCCAGCGCCACCGACGCCAGTTACGCGGTCGGGCTGCTCACCGCCTCGGCCACCAGCGACCTGCTCAACCCGGCGTCGTGGAGCAAGCGGTCCACACCGGTGCTGGCCAGCGACGCCCGGACGGGTCAGTGGGGGCCGGGGCACAACTCGTTCACCGTCGCCGAGGACGGCAGCGACGTGATCGTCTATCACTCCCGCAACTACGAGCGGTACCTCGGCAACGGCTACGACCCGCTGACCGACCCGAACCGGCGTACCCGGCTCCAGCGGGTCTACTGGAACGCCGACGGTACGCCGAACTTCGGCGTACCGGTGCCGGACGGCCTCAGCCCGGTGCGGCTGCGCGCGCACGACCTGCCGGACCGCTACATCCGGCACTGGGAGTTCCGGGCGCGGCTGGAACCGAACGTCACCGCCCTGGCCGACTCGCAGTTCCGGATCGTCGCCGGCCTCTCCAACTCCGCAGCGATCTCGTTGGAGTCGACCAACTATCCCGGCTACTACCTGCGGCACCGTAACCACCAGCTCTGGGTGGAGCGCAGCGACGGCTCCACATTGTTCCGGCAGGACGCCACGTTCACCCGCCGGGCCGGGCTCGCCGACGCGGCGAAGGTGTCGCTGGAGTCGGTGAACTTCCCCGGTCAGTACGTCCGGCACCGCGACGGGCTGCTCCACCTGGAAGCCGTGTCGGACGCTTCCGGGCGCGCGTCGGCCACCTTCGCCCTGGACTGAGCACTCTGTCGGGGGCCGTACCTAGACTCCCGCGGCATGGCGACGGTGACATTCGTAGACGAGAGCACGGCCGGTGCTCGTACGCCCGCGTGGGCGCTGCAGATCTTCGAGGAGCGGCTGACGCTGCGGGAGCTGATCCGGCGGCGGATCCACCAGGAGGTGGCCGAGTACAACGCCGCCGCCCCGCAGCCGCGCCGGTTGCTCGTCGCGCCCCACGCGACGGAGCAGGCCCTCAACGGTGACCCGGCCGAGCGTGCGCGCCGCCGGGTCGATGCCGAGCGGCAGGTCGCGCTTGCCGAGGAGGCGTTCGGACGCAACGGTTTCGTGGTGCTGGTCGACGACCGTCAGGTCACCGAGCTCGACGACGAGGTCGACCTGCGCCGCGACACCGAGGTCACCTTCCTCAAGCTCGTCCCGCTGGTGGGTGGCTGATGACCACCGCCACCGACACCGCCTGGTTCGCCGCGCGGGTCCGCGACCTGATCGCCGCCGACGACCTCACCGAGCTTGCCAGCCACCTCTACACCCACGCCCGGCACTGCTGTGACGGCCCGGCGGTACGCGACGCGCTGCGTCCACTGTCCCGCCCGGACGTGGCCCGACTGGTGCACGCCATGGTCGTCATCGCGCTCGCCAGCCGCCGCCAGAACTGGACCGCCCGCGAAATGATCAACCAGGTCTGCCGGCGGCTCCCCACCGAGCTGACCCCGGAGCAGCTCAAGGACCTGACCAGGTACGCGGTCCGGGGCTGGCGTGCGCTCACGCCCGGCACGCTGGAGATCGTGGCCCGAGGGGTGGCCGTGACCGGTCCGCTCCCGGCCGACCTGCTCAAGGTGCTTGCCGAACGGTCCGGGGAGAGCCAGCGTCTGCGGCAGTTGGTGGTCGAGCTGGTCGGCCCACAGCTCGACCCGGGCGACCCGTGGGCCGAGCAGATCAGCCGCGAGCTGACCACCCTCGGTCCGGCCTGGCAGCGGCTGGTGGCCCATGCCAGCACCGCGGTCGCGGCCCGTCCGACGGTCGGCTGGTCGACCGAGGCGTCCCGGCTGCTCGCCGAGGTCGACCCGGCCGAGGTGACGCGGGTGCTGGACCGGTGGCTGGCCGCCGCCTCCCGTACCCCGCAGTCGCCGCCCGCCCCGGCCAACGCGGACGTGCTGCGCGGCCTGCTCTGGCTGGTCGAGCGGTCCGCACCGACCCCCGAGCAGGTACGCCGCGTCGGCGGCCTGGTCGAGACGATGCTGCGGCGGCTGCCCGGGATCGGGCCGGCCTGCCCGAAGGTGGCCAACGCGGCGGTCGGGGTGCTCGGTCGGGTCGACGGCGAGGCGGCGCTGGCGCAACTCGCCCGGCTGTCGGCCCGGGTCACCTACAAGGGCACCCGCAACGAGATCGACAAGGCGCTCGACGCCCGCGCCACGGCGATGGGCATCGGGCGGGACGAGATCGAGGAGCTGGCCGTCCCGGACTACGGCCTGACCGAGGTGGGTCGGCACCGGGTGGCCCTCGGCGGCTGCCGGGCCGAGCTGCTGATCGGTTCCACCGGCACCACCCTGGCCTGGTTCGCCGAGTCCGGTCGGCAGGTGAAGAGTCCACCGGCGGCGGTACGCCGTGACCACGCCACGGAACTCGCCGAGTTGAAGGGCCTGGCCAAGGAGATCACCGGGATGCTCGCCGCCCAGGCGGCCCGGCTGGACCGGCTGTTCCTGGCCCAGCGCGTCTGGACACTGACCGTCTGGCGGCAGCGCTACCTCGACCATCCGCTGGTCGGCGCGCTGGCCCGCCGGCTGCTCTGGCTGGTCGACGGGGTGCCCTGCGGCTGGGCCGACGGTGAACTGCGCACCCTGGACGACACCCCGGTCACCGCCGCGGACGACGCCGAGGTGCGGATCTGGCACCCGATCGGTCGACCGGTGCCGGAGGTGGTGGGTTGGCGCGAGTGGCTGGAACGGCACGAGGTGGTCCAGCCGTTCAAGCAGGCCCACCGCGAGGTGTACCTGCTCACCCCGGCCGAGGAGACGACCGGCACCTACTCCAACCGGTTCGCCGGCCACATCCTGCGCCAACATCAATATCACGCGTTGGCGGCGGTCCGGGGCTGGTCCGACCGGCTGCGGCTGATGGTCGACGACACCTACCCGCCGACCAGCCGTGAGCTGCCCGGCTGGGGCCTGCGTGCCGAGTACTGGGTGGAGGGTGCCGGCGACGACTACGAGGCCGACTGCACCGAGAGCGGGTCGTACCTGCGGCTCGTCACCGACCAGGTGCGCTTCTATCCGATCGCCGCCGCGCAGAACTGGACACACGCCTCCGGTGGCGGCTACTCCACGGGCGCCTGGACGAACGGCAGACCGGCCGACGCGCTGCCGCTGGACCAGGTTCCCCCGCTGGTGTTCAGCGAGGTCATGCGGGACGTCGACCTGTTCGTCGGGGTGTCCAGTGTCGGCAACGACCCGACCTGGTCGGACGGCGGACCGCAGGGCCGGTTCCGGGACTACTGGACGTCGTACAGCTTCGGGGAGCTGTCCGCGACCGCCGAGACCCGGCGCGACCTGCTGATCCGGCTGTTGCCCCGGTTGGCGGTGGGGCAGCGCGCCCACGTCGACGGCCGGTTCCTGGTGGTCCAGGGTGACCTGCGGACCTACCGCATCCACCTCGGCTCGGGCAACATCCTGATGAGCCCGAACGACGAGTACCTCTGCATCGTGCCGGCCCGTGGCGCCACCAACCCGGGGGAGCGGCACTTCCTGCCGTTCGAGGGGGACGGCATGCTCGCGGTCATCCTCAGTAAGGCGATGCTGCTGGCCGAGGACTCGGAGATCACCGACCCGACGATCACCCACCAGATCAGGCCCTGAAAGCGATCTTGGTTCGAGACGGCCCTTTCCGGTGCCGTCTCGAACCAAGATCTTCGGCGGTCAGGTGGTGCTAGGCGCGGACCCGCCGGGCGGACGGGCGGCGGGTCAGGGCGAAACCGACCACGCCGGCCACCGCGGCGAGGACACCACCGGCGGTGGTCCAGATCCAGCGGGATCCGGCCTCGGGCAGCCACCCGGTGAGGTCGATGTTCCAGCCGTCGTCGTCCTCGTCGACCGGTGCGACCGTCGGCTCCGTGGCCAGCACGGCACCGGCGTTGGTCGGTGCCACCAGCGGGGCTTCCAGCCGGCCGTCCTCCGGGGCGCTGCCGGCGTCCCCGCTGGCGGAGATCAGCAGGTCCACGTCGATCGGACGACCCAGGTCGGGCTCGGGCACGTCGACCACCGACAGGCGCACGTAGTACGTGCCGGGCAGCGGGTCCGCGGACCACGGCTCCGCCCAGGGCCGGACGCGCCGCAGGGTGCAGCCGATGGCCACGGTACGCACCGAGGAGTCGGCGGTCGGGGTCTGCGCGCCGGCCGTACACGCCTGGCGGCGGCGCAGACCGTCGAAGACCTCGACGGTCCACGTCGACGTGCCGGTGCGCTGCTCGGCGAGGGAGACCGTCGCGGTGATCTCGTGGGTCTCGCCCGCCGCCGCCGGGAACGACCAGTAGAGGTACTCACCGGTGGAGGCACCCACCCGGACCGGTTGGCCCGCCGCGATCGGGGTGGCGCTGAGGAACGTGGTGCCGGCCTTGGTCACGGTGGCGGCACCGGGCGACGGGGTGGGGGTGGGTGCGGCCAGCGCCGCACCCGGGGCCAGCGCGATGCCGGCGGCCAGCAGCGTGGCCACGGTTGCCGATCGGGTACGCATCAGTTCTCCCTCCAGGTGGCGACCCACCAGCGGGTGAGCAGGCCGGTGACGAGCCCGGTGAGCAGACCGGCCAGGGTCAGCAGGAGCAGCAGCACCCAGCCGCGACCCAGGTCCGGCCCGTCCGGGGCAGGGGAGGCGGCGACCACGTCGACGGTCAGTTCGACCGGCATGCCGGGGTCCTTGGCGGTGCCCGCCTGGGGCGAGAACATGTTGCTGACGACCAGACAGACGGTGGTCACGGCCGGGGTGGCGCTCGCCGTCGGGCTGGGGGTGGCGTCCTCGTCGCGCTCGGCGTCGTCGCCGTCCTCGGTGGCCGACCAGCGCAGGCCGGCCGAGACGACGTCGGTGCGTCCGCTGCCGGCGTCCACACCCCGGACCAGTTCCCGGCCGTCGGTCGCGGTGGCCCGCAGCAGGACGCCGTGGTCCGGGTTGATCGGGCGGTCGAGCGCGATGCTGACCGAGGCCCGCAGTTCCTGTCCCGGGCGGACCGGCACCCGGTACCAGCGATGCTCGGAGAAGGTCTCCCGGTCGGTGTAGACGCCGGGGGAGAGCAGTGGCGCGCCGTCGCAGACGTCGGTCCCGTCGACCTTGGCCGGCGTGGTGGCGTACGTGTCACGGGCCCGGTCGACGAGTTGCTTGAGCCGGTCAGTGAGGTCGTCGGCGCTGTTCGCGGCCGTGTACGTGCCACCCGTGGCGGCGGCGATGCAGAGAAGCTGCTTGCGGACCTTCTCGTCGGGTGCCAGGCCGAGGGTGTCCACCACCAGCGTGGTGCCCTGGGCGGCCAGTTCCCGGGCCACCTGGCAGGGGTCCGGCGGGGCGCAGGTGTCCTCCCCGTCGGTGATCAGCACGATCCGCCGGGCGGTGGTGCCGGTGCCGAGGTCCTTCGCGGCCTCCCGCAGGGCGAGCCCGACCGGGGTGAAGCCGGTCGGGCGCAGTGTCGCCACCGCGGCCTTGGCCTTCGCCCGGTCCACCGGGCCGACCGGCACGATCTGCTGTGTGTCCCGGCAGCCCTGCTGCTTGTCCTGCCCCTTGTAGGTGGCGCCGAGCACCCGGATGCCGAGTTGGGTCTCGTCGGGCAGGGCGTCCACCACCTCGCCGAACGCCTGCTGCGCCACCGAGATGCGGCTGCGTCCCTCGATGTCGGTGGCCCGCATCGAGCCGCTCACGTCCAGCACGAGCTGGACGCGAGGCGGTTCGGCGACGGGTTCTGCCTGGTCGTCGTCGGCCCGGGCCGACGCGGGGCCGGCCAGTGTGGTCGCCGCCAGCAGCCCCAACAGGGCGGCTGACGACCATCTCTTGTTGATCACCGGGCGGAGTGTAGCGATGTCCACTCAGGACGATCACTCCGGTCGTCGGGCGAGCCGGCCGACTCGCGCGGCTCGCCCGACGTACCACCGGTATGCGCTACGGCCGCCAGGAGCCGGCGGAGCGGAACAGCGGCTTGTACTCCACCACGCCGTTGGTGTCGGCGACGTCGAAGACGACGGTGCCGGTCCGCTTGGTGCCTTCGGGCAGGTTGTTGCCGGAACCGAGGGACTCACCGCAGCCGGCCAGGATCCCGGCCAGGCCGTTGATCGAGGTCCCGTCGGCGGCCACCCACTCGAAGTAGATCGGGTTGATGGAACCGGTGCCCTTGGTCACCGTGGCCGTCACGTCGGCGATCAGGTAGCGGCCCTTCCGCGGCTCGGGCGCGAACGACCGGCAGCCCTCGTTCACGGTCCGCACCCGGGTCACGGTGATCTCGACGGTGCCGTTGTTGTCGTTCACCACGAGGGTGGTGCCGATGCTCAGGTTGTACGTCTCGCCGCTGGGCGGCGAGTTGGTGGGCGGTGGCGGCGGCGGTGGCGCGGCCTCGGTCGGCGCGGCGCTCGGCGACGGCTCCGGTGTCGGCGAGCCGGCCGACGGTATGGGCCGCGCGCCGGTCTCCCGGTCGTCACCCGACCCGTTGAGCAGCGCGATGACGCCGCCGCCGCAGCAGAGCAGCGCCAGCGCGGCGATCACGGCCACCACGATCAGCGCGGTCTTGTTGCCGGAACCGCCACTGGGCTGTGGTGGCCCCAACGGGTAGCCGGGCGCCGCCGGCGGATAGCCGGTGCCGCCGGGCGGATAGCCGCCCTGCTGGTAGCCACCCGACGCGTACGGTCCGGGCTGCTGGTAGGCGCCGGGCGGCTGGTAGGGGTCGTGCGACGGGTACGCGGCACCGGCCTGCGGGTACCCGGCGCCGGCCTGGTACGGGTCGTGCTGCGGGTACCCGCCAGCGGCGGCCTGGTGTGGCGCGTACGGCGATCCCGAGGCGGGCGGCTGGGGGGCACCCGGGGCCGGGTAGTGCGGCGACCCGGAGACCGGCTGCTGGGGGGAGCCTGCGGACGGGTACTGGGGAGAACCGGAGACCGGGTACTGAGGGGCGCCGGAGACCGGCGGCTGGGGCGCGCCCGAGACCGGTGGGGCGGGCGGTGGCTGCGGGGCGGCCCAGGCGCTGCCGTGGTCGTCGGGCAGGGCGGACCACGTGCCGTCGGGCTGCGCGTCGTTCGGCTGCCCGACCGGCGGCAGGGGCGCCCACGGATCGCTGGGCGGCTGCGGCGGCTGGTAGGGGTCCTGCGGCCCGGATGGGGGCTGGGGGTCGCTCACCGTACTCCTCGGGCACCTGACGTCGAACGCGAACCGCCTGACGCTACCTCGGGCGGGCAACACCGAGCGGCCACCGGTAGGGGTCCGAGCGGAGGAGGACCAGGGGCCGTACGGCCCGGTCAGGAGTGGTGACGCTCAGGCGCGTACCGGCGACGGGGGCGTGGCGGGCTCACTGCGGCAGGAGTACGGCGGCGGTGCGGACCAGTTCCGCGTCGACCGCGTACCGGCCGGTCACCCGGGTCGGTGGGCGGTCGACCGGGGCCGCGTCGACCCGCGCCGGTGCGATGCGCGCCGTGAAGGTCCCGGTCTCCGGGTCGATTTCCACCACCGCGTCGTGGAAGTCCAGCCAGGTGCCGACGATCGGGTGCCACAGCTTGTAGACCGTCTCCTTGGCGCTGAACGCCACCGTCGGCCAAGAGACGCCGGAGGGCAGGCGCGCGTACCGGTCCTCCTCCTCGGGCAGGCAGATCAGTCGGCGTACGCCCGGGCTCAGTTCCTTGTGCTGCTCGGCGTCCATGCCGACCCCGCGCACCTGGCTGCGTCGCGCGACCGCCGCCGCGCAGTAGCCCCGGGTGTGGGTGATGCTGCCGACCGTGCCCGCCGGCCAGACCGGCGCGCGGTCCTCGGCGGCGGGTACCGCGACCGGCGGCAGGCCCAGCTCCGCCATGGCCCGTCGGGCGCAGACCCGGCCCGCAGTGAAGTCACGACGCCGGCTGTCCACGGCGCGTTCCCCGAGACCGGCCGCCTCCTCGGCGTAGAGCTGCCCGGACCAGTCCTGCGCCCGGGCCACCGCCACCGCCACCTCGGGAGGCAACAGGTCACGCACGCGCGATCACCGGGTGGTGCGTTCGGCGGGCCGCCCCGGTACCGTCGACCGGCGGCGAGTGCTCTGCGTGAAGGTGGCGCGTACGGTGTGTCGCGGCGGTCATGGTTGGTCAACGTACCGCAACGACGTAACGCCGTGCCGATGCCGGGCGCTGTTGGGGCGCACGGTGCGTGTGACGCGGCGGCGGGTGCCAGCCCGCGGTCCTGTGTGGAGGCGGAAGGGAGCGCGATGACAGGTGTGGCGGATCGCTCGGGGAGTGCGGTGACCGAGACCGGTGGTGAGGTGCCGTCGCAACGGGTGGCCGAACACGCCCCGGTGACTCCCGACTGGACCTGCGGCACCTGCGGCGCGGACTGGCCCTGCGAGCCGAAGCGTGCCCAGTTGCTGATCGAGTACGGGACGGACCGGCCGATGCTCAGCGTCTATCTGGGCGCGTGCCTGGCCGCCGCCGTCGAGGACCTGCACGCACCCGGATCGACCTCGTTGCAGGACCGGTTCCTCGGCTGGCTGCCCCGTCGCCCGAGGCACCCGGCGAGCCCACCGACGACGTGACCCCGGCCACCACGCCGCCCGGACCGGGCACGCCACTGGCCAGCTGAAATGTGAGGCGACTTCCGGTTCGGCGCGGCGCTCGTCCGGCGTCGCCCGAGGGTGCCGTCCGCCACGGATCGTCCCCGTGACGGGCCCCGGTCGGAAATCTGACCCGCGCCGCCCCGTTGTGCCGCTGGTCATGGGTGGTTAAGCTGCAGATGCGCGCCCCAATCGCCCGCTTCCCCCGTGGCAGGCGATCGGGGCGCGTCCTTTTGTCCGGACTGATCGTCGGGACAGACGTGAAAGGGCCCGTACGCCACGGCGTGCGGGCCCTTCGCCGTCGGTGTCAGATCCAGCGACCGTCCAACCACATCCGTGCCGACCACTCCGCGTACGGCAGCGACTGCCCGACGAAGATCGGATAGAAGTACGCGAAGCAGAGGACGACGAGCACCATGTACGCGCCCACGATCACCCCACCCACCAGGCGGCGGTCCCGGGTCGCCTCGTCGTCGGCCACGGGCCGGGTGCCGCTCGGCCCGGCCGGCGACGCTATCGCCCCGAGTACGTAGACCACCGCCAGCACGAGGAAGGGCAGCGCGGGCGCGGTGTAGAAGGAGAACATCGTCCGGCCGTCCAGGGCGAACCAGAACCAGGGCAGCAGGCCGGCGGCCACGCTGAGCAGGATCGCGCCGGCCCGCCAGTCCCGGCGGGCCAGGCCGAGCCAGACCAGCGCCACCAGCGCGGGCAGGAACGACCACCAGAGCAGCGGGGTGCCGAGCAGGAGGATCTCCTCGGCACAGCTCGCCGCGCCGCAGGGGCTGTCGCTGGTCCAGTGGAAGGCGACCGGTCGGCCCAGCAGCAGCCATTGCCAGGGCCACGACTGGTATTTGTGCGGGTCGTCGAGTTGGCCGTGGAAGCCGAGCGCGGCCTGGTGGTACTGGATCAGGTTCCACAGCGCTCCGATCACCGGCGTGTCGCTGAGCCCGGCGTCGGGGTAGCGCTCGGCGACCCGGTAGTAGCCCTCCTGGCTGCGCAGCCAACCCGACCAGGACGCCACGTAGGTGACCGCCAGCAGCAGGCCGGCGAGCGCCATCCACGGCACCCCGTCGAGCATGGTGGCCCGCCACGGTCGGGGCACGCCCGCCGAGCGGCGGACGCCGACGTCCCAGAGGAACATCAGCAGCGCGAACGCGGGCACGAAGAACAGCGCGCTCCACTTGACCGCGAAGGCGCAGCCGAGCAGCACCCCGGCGGCGAGCCGCCACCAGGGCCAGTTCCGCCAGCCGCCGGGCGGGCGGCCGGCGCGGCCCCGGGCGGTCGGGTCCAGGCCCGCCTCCAGGGCCCGGGCCCAGCGTCGACGTTGCGCGTCCCGGTCCAGCACCAGCGCGCCGAAGGCGGCCAGCACGAAGAAGAGCAGGAAGAGGTCGAGCAGGGCGGTGCGGGACAGCACCAGGTGGAAGCCGTCGAGCGCGAGCAGCAGGCCGGCGGCGCAACCGAGCACGGTGGAGTGGAACATCCGGCGGCCGATGCGGATCAGCAGCAGCACCGAGAGCGTGCCGAACAGGGCCGCCGAGAAGCGCCAGCCGAACTCCGGCGAGGTGGTCGTCAGCGCGCCGGGCACCGAGATGCCGTGTTCGGCGTCGGCGTAGCCGAAGGCCCACTCACCGAGACCGATCAACCACTTGCCCAGCGGCGGATGGACCACGTACGACGGTCCACCGTCCTTGTAGTTCCACTCGACGCCCTTGTCGATCAGCCCCCAGGCGTCCCGGGCGTAGTAGACCTCGTCGAAGATCTTGCCGGGCGGATGGCTGAGGTTGGCGAAGCGCAACACCGCCGCGATCGCCACCACCACGGCGGTGGCCCACCACGATCTACGGTCCACGCGGGCCTCGACGGTGGCCAGCCGACGGCGGATCGCCGCCGGTACGCCACCGCCGCCCGTGTCACCGGTCGAGGCGGCCGGCTGCTCCGGCCCCGGCTGGTCCGCGTTCGCGCTCTGTGCTGTCGACGCACTCGTCACCCGGCGATCGTAGGCTGCGGAGGGGGCCGCTGGCGTACATCGTCTCCGAATCCGGTACGACCGTCGATGAAGGAGTGCCTACTCGTGGGTGAAATGTCCGAAACTGGCCGCCTGGTCCTCCTCGGCGCGCCGCTCGGCAACCCCGCCGACGCCTCCAGCCGACTGCGAGACGTGCTCGGCACCGCCGACGTGGTCGCCGCCGAGGACACCCGGCGGCTCAGTCGACTGGCCCGCGACCTGGACGTGAGCATCCCGGGCCGGATCGTCTCCTACTTCGAGGGCAACGAGGAGCGCCGTACCCCCGAACTGGTCGACGTGCTCACCGCCGGGTACCTCGTCGCGCTGGTCACCGACGGCGGCATGCCGAGCGTCTCCGACCCCGGCTACCGGCTGGTCCGCGCCGCCCTGGACGCCGGGATCCCGGTCACCGCCGCCCCCGGACCGAGCGCCGTCACCACCGCCCTGGCGCTGTCCGGGCTGCCCTGCGACCGGTTCTGCTTCGAGGGCTTCCTGCCGCGTACGCCCGGAGCCCGCCGGTCCCGGCTGCGGGCGCTGGCGACGGAGGAGCGGACCCTGGTCCTGTTCGAGTCCCCGCACCGGATCACCGCAGCGCTGACCGACCTGGCCGACGCGTTCGGCGCCGACCGACCCGCCGCGCTCTGCCGCGAGCTGACCAAGACGTACGAGGAGGTGCTCCGCCGCCCGCTCGGTGACCTCGCCCGATGGGCCGCCGACGGTGATCCGCGCGGCGAGATCACCCTCGTGGTGGCCGGGGCGCCGGCCACGCCGCCGACCCGGCCGGACGACGACGCCCTGCGCGCCGCGGTCGCCGAGCGCGAAGCCACCGGCCAGAGCCGCCGGGACGCGATCACCGAGGTGGCGACCGCCTTCGGACTGCGTCGTCGCGACGTCTATGCCGTCGTGCACCAGGTGTAAGGAAGGGCCCCCTACTAACGCCTCGTGTATAGGAAGGGTCCCTTCCTTGCACCTACCAGGCGGCGACGAGGAAGCCGAGCGTGGTCACCAGCGGGCCGACGAAGGCGGCGGTGACCGCCCAGCGACGGCCCCGTGGATCGGGCAGCCGGGTCGCGCCGGTCCACCGGGCGATCCCGGCCGCGCAGCCGAGCACCCCCAGCAGGCCGAGCAGCCAGCGCAGGTGGGCACCGACGCCGTGATCGGCGTACGCGACGGCGGCGTCCGGCCCGGTCACCCGGGCGGGTAGCGCCGACCCGGTGGTCGTCCGCTGCTCCGGCACCCCGCTGATCCGTACGCCGTGGGTGCGGAACTGCCCGCCGACGGCGGTGAAGATCCCCCGGCAGCGCTGGGTCAACCCGTCACCGGTGCACGCCGTCACCACCGCGGTCCCCGAGGTGCCGTGCCCGACGGCGAGCAGGAGCGGACCGGCGCTGACCCAGGCGAAGAACGCCGCCACCAGGCTCAGCCCGACGAGCGCGGCCATCCCCGGCAGCGGGTCCGGCGGATGACTGCTCCGCTCCCGGCGGCGTACCGGCCGGAGCCGACGCCACCAGGCCCCGCGCTCGCCCGGCGGATCCTGCCGTACCGGCGTGCCGTCCCAGTGCACCTCCTCGATCGGCGCCCAGAACGTGTCCTCGTCGGCGTCGGCCGGATCGGCGTACGGGGCCGCGCCGAGATGCCGTGCCGTGCGCACCGGCACCCGGTGCGGCAGCGCGTCGACCGGTGCGCCGGTGGTCGGCTCCACCGCCACACCCTGCTCGACCGCCACACCGTGCTCGACCGCCACACCCTGCTCCGGCGTTGCCGCCGCGTCGCCGAGGTTGGAGCCGGCCGGGGCCACCCCGTCGGGCGCCACCGTCCGGGGGTGCGGGGCCACGGCGTGGGTACGCGTCGGCGTGGCCGGGTCCGGCCAGGTCTCGGTGGGGAGGCCGTCCTCGTGGTCGCGGGCGGCGCGGCTGCCAGTCACGCGGTTCATTGGACACCGGCGTGGGTGTTGGGACGCGCAGCTCAGACAGCGTGTCGGCGACAAATCGGACCAGCCGTTCGCCCGGAATGGCCGGATTATCGAGCGGGCGGCCCTATTGGTTCGCAGCGGCCCCAGGCGGGTCACTACGCTTGCTGGGCATGAGTCACGTTCTCGCGGCGGTCGCCTGGCCGTACGCCAACGGCCCGCGCCACATCGGCCACGTCTCCGGTTTCGGCGTTCCCTCCGACGTCTTCGCCCGGTACATGCGGATGGCCGGCCACGACGTGCTCATGGTCTCGGGCACCGACGAGCACGGCACCCCGATCCAGGTGCAGGCCGACGCCGAGGGGCTCACCCCGCGCGAGCTGGCCGACCGGTACAACCGGGTGATCGTGGAGGACCTGCACGGACTGGGCCTCTCCTACGACCTGTTCACCCGCACCACCACGCGGAACCACTACGCGGTGGTGCAGGAGTTGTTCGAGGGGATGTACCGCAACGGGTACATCGTGCCGAAGACCACCATGGGCGCCATCTCCCCGTCGACCGGCCGGACCCTGCCCGACCGTTACATCGAGGGCACCTGCCCGATCTGCGGCTACGACAGCGCCCGCGGCGACCAGTGCGACAACTGCGGCAACCAGCTCGACCCGATCGACCTGATCGACCCCAAGTCGAAGATCAACGGCGAGACGCCGAAGTTCGTCGAGACCGAGCACTTCTTCCTCGACCTGCCCGCCCTCGCCGACGTGCTGCGACAGTGGTTGGACACCCGGGAGGGCTGGCGGCCCAACGTGCTGCGGTTCTCCCGCAACCTGCTGGACGACCTCCAGCCCCGGGCCATCACGAGGGACCTGGAATGGGGCGTACCGATCCCGCTCGACGGCTGGCGCGACCGCACCGACAAGCGGATCTACGTCTGGTTCGACGCCGTGATCGGATACCTCTCCGCCTCCGTGGAGTGGGCCCGCCGCTCCGGCGACCCCGAGGCGTGGCTAAGGTACTGGAACCAGAAGGACGCCGAGGGCGGCGTCGACGGGGACGCCGAGTCCTACTACTTCATGGGCAAGGACAACATCGTCTTCCACTCGGTGATCTGGCCCGCGCTGCTGGCCGGCTACTCCGGCGAGGGCGACAAGGACGGCGAGCCGGGCCGGCTCGGGCGGCTCCACCTGCCCACCGAGGTGGTCTCCAGCGAGTTCCTCACCATGGAGGGACGCAAGTTCTCCTCCTCCCGCCGGGTGGTCATCTACGTCCGGGACTTCCTGGAGCGTTACGACGCCGACGCACTGCGCTACTTCATCGCGGTCGCCGGCCCGGAGAACAACGACACCGACTTCACCTGGGCCGAGTTCCTCCGCCGCAACAACGACGAACTGGTCGCCGGCTGGGGCAACCTGGTCAACCGGTCGGTGTCGATGGCGGCGAAGAACTTCGGCGCGATCCCGCCGGTCGGCCCGGACGGTCTCACCGAGGCCGACGAGGCGCTGCTCGCGGTGGCCCGCACCGGCTTCGCCACGGTCGGCGACCTGATCGCCCGGCACCGGCAGAAGCAGGCCATCGGCGAGGCCATGAAGGTGGTCGCCGAGGCCAACAGGTACCTCTCCGACCAGGCGCCGTGGAAGCTCAAGGACGAGGCGGACAAGCCCCGGATGGGCACGATCCTGCACGTCGCCCTCCAGGTGGTCAGCGACGCCAACACCCTGCTCACCCCGTTCCTGCCGCACTCCGCGCAGAAGGTGCACGAGCTGCTCGGCGGCACCGGCGTCCACGCGCCGATGCCGGTGATCGAGGAGGTCGACGACCTCGACGGCGGGCCCGGGTACCCGGTGCTGACCGGGGACTACACGCAGGGCACGCGCTGGGAGTCGGTGCCGCTCACGGTCGGCCGGGCGCTCGCCGCGCCCAAGCCGGTCTTCCGCAAGCTCGACCCGTCCATCGTCGACGAGGAACTGGCCCGGCTGGAGAGCTGACCCGGGCCAGCCACGCAGGTCGTCGCGACGCCGACGACCGGTGACGACACGTTCGGCGGGCGCGACCCCGACATCGGGATCGCGCCCGCCGCGCGTCGACCGACGCGGCTACGGCCGCGCCGGGTGCCGGGTCAGGCCCGGACCATCGACGGCGACCCGATGAACTCCATGATCGCGTCGTTGACCTGGTCGGCGTTGGTCCACGGGATACCGTGCGGAGCACCCTTGAGGGTGACCAGCCGGCTGTCCGAGATCAACGGCTGCAACCGCTGACCCGTCTTCGGGTACGGCAGGACCATGTCCTTGTCACCCTGCACGAGCAGGATCGGCACGTCGATCCGCGACACGTCGGCCCGGAAGTCGGTGCCCCAGGCGTCCACGCAGTCGTGCGTGGCCTTGGCCGAGGCCCGCGCGCCGATCTCCCAGTGCGCCCGGTACGCCTCCTCGCTGACCAGCTTGCCCCGGTTCTCGTCGTAGTTGAAGAACGCGTTGCAGAAGTCGGTGAGGTACGCGAACCGGTCCTCGATGATGGCCTTCTTGAAGCCCTCGAAGAGGCTCCCCTCGACACCCTCCGGGTTGTCCGGGGCCTGCCGCAGGTACGGCGCCAGCGGCGCCAGCAGCACCGCCCGGTCCACCCGGTCCGAGCCGTACGCACCCAGGTAGCGGGTCACCTCGCCGGTGCCCATCGAGTGCCCGACCAGGATCGCGTTGCGCAGGTCCAGCTCGGTCATCAGCACGTCGAGGTCGGCGGCCAGGGTGTCGTAGTCGTACCCGAACGCCGGTTGGGCCGAGTTGCCGAAACCACGCCGGTCGTACGTGATCACCCGGTAACCGGCCGCGAGCAGGGGGCTGACCTGCTTCTCCCAGGTCGCCCCGTTGAACGGGAACCCGTGGATCAGCACGATCGGCTGACCGGAGCCGTGGTCCTCGTAGTACAGGTCGATGGGCGCGGAGTTCTCCGTCCCGACGGTGATGAAGGGCATGTCCACTCCTACGATTCGGACAACGCTGTCGCCCACGCATTCCCGCGTGACCTCCCGATATGCCCGAGCCGGTCCGGCATCAGAGGACGTACGGGTGGTCCACCACACGGTCGTCGGTCACCTCGGCACCCGGTGCCCAGGTCTCGTAGACACCCCGTTCGTGACACTGTGCCCCGGTGACCAGCACGGCGTCCGGATTCGGGCGGCGCAGCCGCAACCGCAGCCACCCCGACTCCTCCCGCAACACCAGACACGGCACCTCGCGCCAGGTGGCGACCCGCACCCGCCGGCCCACCCCGTCGACCGGGTACCGGGCGGCCCGGGTCAACGCCAGCACCCGGAACCCGCCGGGCAGATCCGCCACCGCCTCGTACTCCCCGCCGCCGTACGCGCCGACCAGCCTCGTCGACCGGGGAGCCTCGCCGGTCGGCACGTACTCCTGATCCGGCGACAGGCCCGGCACGGCGGCCAGCAGGTGCCGCCACTGCGGCCCCACCATCCGCAACCAGCCGCGCTGCTCCGCCTGGTACGCGTAGAGCACCACCTCCGGCCCCTGCGCCGGATACGCCAACAGGGTGGCGTTCGCCGGCATCGGCAGGTCGGCGAAGTCCCGGGTGACGAACTCCGGGATCAGGTGATGACTGCTCGGCGTGAACCCGGTGCCCAGCACCGCCGGTCCGACCCGGTCACGGGACCCCAACGCCGCCAGCCCCCGGTACGCCGCGCCGGCCGGCACGTCGTAGTCGGTCGGGTCGGCGGCCCGCCACCGCACCGCGTACGTCACGTCCACACCGTCCCGGCTGCCCCCGCCGTCGGTCCGCAGTACCGAGGTGGCCGCCGGCGTACGCAGATGCGCCACGTCGTGTTCCCGGAAGCAGAAGCCGTGCGGCAGCCACCCCCGCACGAAACCGGCGAGCTGCCGGGCCGAGAGGACCTTCACCATCCGGGTGCCCCGACGCACCACCGCCGAGGCGCGCACCGCCGTGACCAGCGGATCGTCCGCCGCGTCGGGCTGCTGGCTGAGTCGGTGCACCTGCGACCAGCCGTGCTCGCGGTGCAGCGGCACCAGCAGCGGCGACTCCGGGTCCTCGCTCGGCTCACCCGCCCCGTGCACCGCCGTCACCTCGCTGGCGTGCACGAACCGCCGCCACGGCAGCGCCGCACTCGGCCGGGGCGCCCACTCGAAACCGGCCACCTCGTCGGCGCTGAACAACTCGTACGCCGCACCTCGGGCGATCTCGTCGGCCGCGTACACCGCGCCGCCGAACGTCACCCGCAGTCCGGTCCGCTGCCGCGCCGTGCCGTCGTCCGTTCGCGGCCCGATACTCACCGGAGCGACGGTAGGGGTCTCCGGCGTAGCCGAGGTGAACCACGGGTGGCGGGCGGGTGGACTCGGGCGGTGTGTGATGCTGTCGACTGATGAGCGAGCCCACCGAGTCCCGCCGCCAGCGCGCCTCCCGCCGCGCCGGCGAGTTCCCACCCGCGCCGGAGCCGCTGCCCCGGCCGGTACTGGACAGCCACACCCACCTGGACATCACGGTGAACGAGGTCGGCGTACCCCAGGGCAGCGCCGCCGCCGACCCGGTCGCCGCCGCGATCGACGTCGCCGCCGCCGTCGGCGTGGACCGGCTGGTGCAGGTCGGCGTCGACGTGGAGTCCTCCCGCTGGGGCGCCGAGGTGGCGGGCGGGTACCCGGCGGTGGTCGCCACCGTCGCGCTGCACCCCAACGAGGCACCCCGGTGCCGCGACCTCGACGCATCGCTGCGCGAGATCGAGACGCTGGCCGCCGAGGACCGGGTCCGCGGCATCGGCGAGACGGGCATGGACTTCTATCGCACCGGCGACGAGGGCCGGGCCGCGCAGGAGGAGAGCTTCCGGGCCCACATCGCCATCGCCAAGCGGTACGCCAAGACGCTGGTCATCCACGACCGCGACGCACACGCCGACGTGCTGCGCATCCTCGACGACGAGGGCGCACCGGAGACCGTGGTGCTGCACTGCTTCTCCGGCGACGCCGAGTTCGCCGCCGAGTGCGTCCGCCGGGGCTACCTGCTCAGCTTCGCCGGCACCGTCACCTTCGGCAGCGCCGGGGCACTACGGGAGGCCGCCGCGCTCACCCCGCTCGACCAGATCCTGGTGGAGACCGACGCGCCGTACCTGACCCCGATGCCGCACCGGGGCCGCCCCAACGCCTCGTACCTGATCCCGCTGACCGTCCGGGCGCTGGCCGACACCACCGGCGCCGACCTGGACGACCTCTGCGCCGCCATCTCCGCCACCGGCGAACGCGCCTTCGGGCCGTGGTCCTGACCGTGCCCGCAGACCTGCTCGGCCCGGCGGAGATCCGGGAACTCGCCGCCCGCCTCGGCGTCGCCCCCACCAAGAAGTTCGGCCAGAACTTCGTGCACGACCCGAACACCGTCCGCCGGATCGTCACCACCGCCGGGCTGACCCCGGACGACGTGGCCCTGGAGGTCGGCCCCGGGCTCGGCTCGCTCACTCTGGCCCTGCTCCGCGCCGCCGCCCACGTGCACGCCGTCGAGATCGACTCGACGCTGGCCGGCGCGCTGCCGGACACCGCCGCCCGGCACGCCGGCCCGGACGCCGGCCGACTCACCGTGCACCACGCCGACGCGCTCCGGACCACCGCCGCCGACCTGGCCGACCCGGCGCCCACCGCGCTGGTCGCGAACCTTCCCTACAACGTCGCCGTACCGGTCGTGCTGCACCTGCTCGCCGAACTGCCCAGCCTCCGGCACGGCCTGGTGATGGTGCAGAAGGAGGTCGCCGACCGGCTCGTCGCCGGACCCGGCTCCAAGGTGTACGGCGTGCCCTCGGTCAAGCTCGCCTGGTACGCCCGTTCCCGGGCCGCCGGCAAGGTGCCCCCGAACGTGTTCTGGCCGGTACCCAACGTCGACTCCGGCCTGGTCGCCTTCACCCGCCGCGAACCACCCCGCACCGACGTGTCCAGGGCCGCCGTCTTCGCCGTGGTGGACGCCGCCTTCGCCCAGCGCCGCAAGACCCTGCGCGCCGCCCTCGCGGGCTGGGCCGGCGGCGCCGACCGGGCCGCCGCAGCACTCACCGCCGCCGGAGTCGACCCCGGCGCACGCGGCGAGTCACTCACCGTGGAGCAGTTCGCCGCCGTCGCCGCGTCGGCCCCGAACCACCCGCCGGCCGCGCAGTAGGCTGACGCGGACGCCGGTACGCCGTCGCCGACATCGCCGAGGAGCTGATCGTGGAGAAGCCGTTCGACATCCGGGTGCGTCCACGGGACGCCGTCCGGTGACCGAGGCATGGCGACCGGAGGGTGAGGAACGGCGTGGTGCCGGCGGACCGGTCCGCGTACGGGTGCCCGCGAAGATCAACCTGCACCTCGGGATCGGCCCGCTGCGACGCGACGGCTACCACGAGCTGAACACCATCTACCACGCGATCTCGATCTACGACGAGCTGACCGCGCGGCGGGGCGACACCCTCACCCTCACCATGGAGGGCGAGGGTACGGGTGAACTCGCCCTGGACGACTCCAACCTGGTCATCCGCGCCGCGCACGCCCTCGCCGGCTACGCCGGTGTGATGCCGCACGCCCGGCTGCACCTGCGCAAACAGATCCCGCTCGCCGGCGGTCTCGCCGGTGGCAGCGCCGACGCCGCCGCCGCACTGGTCGCCTGCGACGCCCTCTGGGGCACCGGCCTGGCCCGCGACGAACTGGCCGGCATCGCCGCCGACCTCGGCTCGGACGTCCCCTTCCTGATCTACGGCGGCACCGCGCTCGGCACCGGCCGGGGCGAGGCGGTCAGCCCCGTGCTGGCCCGGCCCACCTCCTGGCACTGGGTCGTCGCCATCGCCGACGGCGGTCTCTCCACGCCGCAGGCATACCGGGAACTCGACCGGCTCCGCGACGCCGGCACCGCCGGAGAACCGCTCGGCAGCACCGACGCGCTGCTCGCCGCGCTGCGCCAACGCGACCCCCGGGTACTCGCCCCCACCCTCGGCAACGACCTGCAGGACGCCGCGCTGGCCATGCGCCCCGCCCTGGCCGACACCCTCAAGGCCGGCGAGGCGGCCGGCGCGCTCGCCGGCATCGTCTCCGGGTCCGGCCCGACGTGCGTCTTCCTCACCGCCGGTTCCGCCGACGCCGAACGCGTCGCCGCCGAACTGGAAGCCGCCGGGGTGTGCCGCGAAGCCCGCATCGCCCACGGCCCGGTCCACGGCGCCCGCGTCACCTGACACCGCCGCCCGCGCGCGAGACCGGCCCTGCCGCCCGCCCGGCACGGTCCCTTCCGAGCTGATGGCGGGGACGGTTCGCGTTCGGGTTGTGGCGCGGGGTCGTGGCCGGGCGCGGTTCCTGTCGAGCTGATGGCGGGGACGGTTCGCGTTCGGGTTGTGGCGCCGGGCCGTTGCCGATCGCGGTCGCTGCCGAGTTGGAGGCGGGAACTAATCGCGCTCGAAAGCCTGCGCCCCTGTGCCGCTCCGTCCCCGCGTCAAGGTCCTGGCGCATGTCCGCGCCGGATGTCCGCGCCGGACCGGATGTCCGCGCCGGATGTCCGCGCCGGATGTTCGCGCCGGATGTTCGCGCCGGATGTTCGCGCTGGATGTTCGCGCTGGATGTTCGCGCTGGATGTTCGCGCTGGATGTTCGCGCTGGATGTTCGCGCTGGATGTTCGCGCTGGATGTTCGCGTTGGATGTTCGCGTTGGATGTTCGCGTTGGATGTTCGGCGCTGAACCGGCCGGATGATCTCGTGGTTCGGGCGACGCCGGGTGGCGAGAGCACAGACGGATCAGCTCGACAGGCAGTCGACCGGAGGTCGGGTCCCGGCGCGCCGGGGTAGGGCAAGCGCGGCGGAGTGGGAGGGGCCTGGCGCTCCGGCGCGAGAGCCGGCACCTGGTCACGGGCGCGCGGGGGAGGGACGTGCGTCGGCGGGTCGGTGCGGCGAGGCAGGGCGGGCCGTGCGGATGGCAGGCCCCGTCGGGCGGGCGGCGAGGGGTAACGGTGTTCCGCGTACCCTGGAAGGCCAGGCGTCCCCAGGTGCCCGCCGGCACCGGGACGCCTTGATCATGAAAGGTGGGTTCGTGGCCAACATCGTCAACCTCGACCGGGTGTCCAAGGGCTACGGCGCCGCCGGGCCGCTGCTCACCGACGTCTCGCTCGGTCTGGACGACGCCGACCGGATCGGTGTGGTCGGGCTCAACGGCGCCGGCAAGTCGACGCTGCTGCGGCTGCTCACCCGGATCGAGGAACCCGACGACGGGCGGGTCACCCACCGCCGTGACCTGCGGGTCGCCTGGTTGCCGCAGAACCTCACCCTCAGCCCCGAGGCCACCGTCCGGGACGTCGTCCTGGGCACCGAGTGGCTCGCCGAGAGCATGGGCGCCGAACACGAGTGGGCCGGCGACGCGGGCGTACGCGCCATTCTCGACGGGCTCGGCATGCCGCACCTGGGCCTCGACGCCCCGGTCGGGCCGATGTCCGGCGGCGAGCGCCGTCGGGTGGCGCTGGCCGCACTGCTGGTCCGCGACGCCGACCTGCTGATCCTCGACGAGCCCACCAACCACCTCGACGTCGGCGGCGTCGACTGGCTGGCCCACCACCTGCTCGGCCGCAAGGGCACCCTGGTCGTGGTCACCCACGACCGCTGGTTCCTCGACGCGGTCTGCACCCAGACCTGGGAGGTCGCCGACCAGACCGTCCGGGCCTACGAGGGCGGCTATGCCGCCTGGATCCTCGCCCGGGCCGAACGCGATCGGATCGCCGCTGCCACCGAGGCCCGGCGGCAGAACCTGCTCCGCAAGGAGATCGCCTGGCTGCGCCGGGGCCCGCCCGCCCGGACCTCGAAGCCGAAGTTCCGCATCGACGCCGCCAACGCGCTCATCGCCGACGTGCCGCCGGCGCGCGACACCATGTCGCTGCAACGGCTGGCCACCGCCCGGCTCGGCAAGCAGGTGTACGACCTGGAGGGCGTCCGCCTGCACGCCGGTCCCAAGACCATCCTGACGGACGCCACCTGGCAGGTCGGCCCCGGCGACCGGGTCGCGATCCTCGGCGCCAACGGCGCCGGCAAGACCACCCTGCTGCGGATGCTCGCCGGCATCACCCACCCCGACGGCGGGCGGCTGGTCACCGGCTCCACGGTACGACCCGCCTTCCTCTCCCAGGAACTCGCCGAACTCCCCAGCGAGCTGCGGGTCCTGGAGGCCGTCGAAGAGGTCGCCCGACGGGTACGCCTCGGCGACCGGGAGATCTCCGCCGCGCAGCTCGCCGAGGTGTTCGGCTTCGACGACCGGCGGCTCTGGACCCCGGTCGGTGACCTCTCCGGCGGGGAACGGCGGCGGCTCCAGATGCTCCGCCTGCTCGCCGCCGAACCGAACGTGCTGCTGTTCGACGAGCCCACCAACGACCTCGACACCGACACCCTCGCCGCGCTGGAGGACCTGCTCGACTCCTGGCCCGGCACCATCGTGGTGGCCAGCCATGACCGCTACCTCATCGAACGGGTCGCCGACTCCACGTACGGCATGTTCGGCGACGGACGGCTGGTGCACCTGCCCGGCGGCGTCGAGGAGTACCTGGCGCGTACCGCCGACCGGCCCGGCCCGGGGCGCAGCGTCACGCCCTCCGCCGCCGCGCCCGGCGACGGCGGCGGGGGAATGAGCGCCGCCGAGGCCCGGCAGGCGCGCAAGGAGCTGACCCGCCTGGAACGACAGGTCGGCAAGCTGGAACAGAAGGAGGCGGCGCTGCTCGACCAGCTCGCCGCGAACGCCACCGACTACACCAGGGTCGCTGAGCTGGACGCCCAACTGGGTCAGGTCCGCACGGAGCGGGAGCAGGTCGAGGAGGCGTGGCTCGCCCTGGCCGAGGAGATCCCCGCCGGCTGACCGCCGACCCGCCCGCCCCGACCTGCGGCCCTCGGGGGACCCCGTGTGCGGCGTCACACGGCCGGGTACGGGAGAATCGCCGACGACCCCTCACCCAACGGCGTTGGAGACACAGACATGGCGCACACTCCCGTCAACCACCCCGCGCGGCCGATCTACCGGGCGATCGGCGGGCTGACCGGTCTGTACCTGGTGGTCTTCGGTGTGCTCGGACTCGTCGGCAGCGCCGGTGAGCCGGCCTTCGGGCTGAGCGACACCCGGGTCCTGGGGCAGGGCACCAACCTCGGCTTCTCGATCTTCTGCCTGGTCGTCGGCGGCCTCATCCTGTTCGGCACGGTGATCGGTCGCAACCTCGACGTGCTGATCAACCAGTGGACCGCGTACTTGATCATGGTGGTCAGTCTCGGCGGGCTCGCCTTCATCCGTACCGAGGCCAACGTCTTCAACATGAGCGTGTCCAGCATCGTCGTGCTGATGGTGCTCAGCCTGGTGCTGCTGATGGCCGGCATGTACGGCAAGGTCGGTAGCGAGGACGAGCACGAGGCGTGGCAGAAGGCTCGGCTGGTGCTCTGATCTTTCCGGTTGGGTCCTTCGGTTGCGGTGGTGGGTTCTCGCCGGAGCCCGACCCGCTCCGGGCGGTCAGGCTTGATCCCTGCGCGGGTCGGGCTCCGGCGAGAACCTGTCGGGGCCCGGTCCGCCCGAGGCTGATTCTCCGCAGGTTCCGCCCTTGGTCGGCTTCTCCGTGGGGGACAATTGTCCTGATTGTTCCCTGTTGGTGGAGGACCGATGCCGCACTTTCCGATCAACCACCCGGCGCGGCCGATCTACCGGGTGCTGTCCGGCCTGATCGGGCTCTACATCCTGGTCTTCGGCGTCTGGGGCACCGCGCTCACCTGGGGTGAGCCACTGTTCGCCCGAGGCGGCAACTGGGCCCTCGGGCTCCGCACCAACCTGGCCTTTTCGCTGGTCTCCATCGTCTTCGGGATCGTGCTCATCGTCGGCGCGTCCCGGCGCGGCAACCTCGGCCACTACATGAACCTGACTGCGGGAACCGTCTTCCTGGTCACCAGCATCCTGATGATGTCGGTGCTCCAGACCGAGGCCAACTTCCTGAACTTCTCCATGTCGACCGTGGTCGTCTCGATGCTCTTCGGCCTGATCCTGCTCGGCACCGGCCTGTACGACAAGGTCGGCCCGCCCGAGCACGCCGAGGCCGAACGCAACCTTCGCTACCACCCGGTCGCCGAGATCCACCGCCGACGCTGACCGGCACGGCCACTGACCGGCACCGCCTACGGGCGGACCTCAGCGGACGCGCGTCGTGATCAGCCCCGGCTTCGCCTCCAGGTGCGACAACCCGTTCCAGGACAGGTTCACCAGGTGCGCCGCCACCGTCTCCTTACGCGGCTTGCGCACCTCCAGCCACCACCGACCGGTCAACGCCACCATCCCGACCAGCGCCTGCGCGTACAACTCGGCCAGCTTCGCGTCGTACCCCCGGCTGGAGAACTCCGCGCCCAGGATGTGCTCCACCTGGTGCGCGACGTCGTTCATCACGCTGCTGAAGTTGCCCGTCGCGGAGAGCACCGGTGACTCCCGCACCAGCACCCGGAAACCGCTGGTCTCCTCCTCGATGTACCCGAGCAGGGCCAACGCCGCCTGCTCCAGCAGTTCCCGAGGATCGCCCGCCGTCAACGCGGTGGTGATCCGGTCCAGCAGCGAGCGGACCTCCCGGTCCACCACCACCGCGTACAGCCCCTCCTTGCCGCCGAAGTGCTCGTACACCACCGGCTTGGAGACCTTGGCGCGGGACGCCACCTCCTCGATGGAGGTGGCGTCGAAACCGCGCTCGGCGAAGATCTGCCGACCGATCGCGATCAACTGCTCACGGCGCTGCGCCGCCGACATGCGTACCCGGGAAGGCGCCTTCGTCGACGTGGCCGGCACCGCGCGCCGACGGCGCTTGCCGCTCTCGTCGCTGGAGACCTCGGCCACCTCGTCACCTCGCCGGCGCTCGGTGACGCCCTGTCGTGGGATCCTGCCTTCGCTCTGCCCGGTCACCCGAACATACTGCCAGGTAACTTGACTGTCGGTGGTCCGGTCACCGTCAGGCCGCCCCGGGCTCCGCCGGCTTCGCCATCTTCGCCGCGAGCCGCTCCGGCTTCGGCCAGCGGACGTCCCACGCGGCCCCCACCTTTTCGAACAGCCAGATCACCCGGGCCGAGATGTCGATCTGGCCACGCAGCACCCCGTGCCGGGCGCTCGTCGGATCGGCGTGGTGCAGGTTGTGCCAGCTCTCCCCGAACGACACCAGGGCCAGCGGCCAGAAGTTGGCGGCCCGGTCACCCTGCCGCATCATGAACGGCCGCTCGCCGTAGACGTGGCACACCGAGTTGATCGACCAGGTGACGTGGTGCAGCAGGGAGATGCGGACCAGGCCCGCCCAGAACAGCGCGGTCAGCGCGCCCTGCCAACTCCAGGTCAGCAGCCCGCCCATCAGCGCCGGACCCAACACCGAGGCGGCCGCAAGCAGGGGGAACAGTGCGCTCGTCCGGCGGATGTCCCGGTCGGCGAGCAGGTCCGGCGCGAAGCGCTCCCGGTTGGACAGCTCACGACCGAACAGCCAGCCGACGTGCGCGTGGAACAGCCCCTTGGTCAGTCCGCGCAGCGTCGTCCCGAACCGCCACGGCGAGTGCGGGTCCCCCTCCAGGTCGGAGAAGGCGTGGTGACGCCGGTGGTCGGCGACCCACTGGATGATGTCGCCCTGCACGGCGAGCGAACCGGAGACCGCCAGTGCGACGCGCAACCACCGCTTGGCCTTGAACGACCCGTGGGTGAAGTAGCGGTGGTAGCCGACCGTGATGCCCAGGCCGGCCAGCACGTACCAGAACGCCGCGATGCCCACGTCGACCCAGCTCAGCCAGCCGCCCCAGGCAACCGGCACGGCGGCGACCAGCGCCGCGAACGGAATCACCACGAACGCCCAGAGCGCGACCAGGATGCCGCGCGACTGGGTGCCCTCGGTGAGAGGCTTCGGGCCGGTCGGGTGGGAGTCGAGAACAGCGCTGGACATGGCACCTCGCAGGGGACGGTGAGACAGCAAACTACGCCTACGTCACCGTAACTTACGGCGTCGAAAGATCACATCAGGCAGCGACGCTTGACGATGCCCGAAGTGTCACACCCCGGTCCTAACCTGCACCCCATGACCGATTCTGGCGTCCGACGTTCCCGTGCCAAGGACGAGTTGCGTGCCCAGGCGCTGGTGTTGCGGTCCGCCGGCCACTCGGTGCCGGAGATCGCGCGGCGGTTGGGGGTGAGTCGCTCGACGGCCTATCTGTGGGTTCGGCACCTTCCCTTGCCGCGCGATCCGGACGATGTGCGGGAGCGTCGGCGCGCCCACTCCAAGGTCATGACCGACGCTCAGTGGGGGGAGTATCGACAGGAGCGTGATGCGGCGCGTGCGGCCACCGTCGAGGCGGCCGCCGGGTGGGTCAAGAGCCTGCGATATCGCGAGTTGGTGTTGGTCGGCGCGGCGCTGTACTGGGCCGAGGGCACCAAGGCCAAGCCTTGGCGCCCGAACGACTGTCGGGTGCGTTTCGTCAACAGCGACCCGGCGTTGGTCGCCCTGTTCGTACGCTTCGTGGAGGCGCTGGGCGAGCGGCGGGAGGCGTTGCGGTACCGCGTCTCGATCCACGAGACCGCCGACGCCGCGCAGGCGGTCAGGTGGTGGGCAGAGCAGGTGGGCGTGTCCCCCGAGTCGTTCCAGCCCACCACGCTCAAGCGGCACCGTCCCGCGACGGTCCGACTCAACACCGGGGAGACCTATCGGGGCTGCCTGAGTGTCGAAGTGCCGCGGTCCCGTCGGTTGTATTGGAAGATCGAAGGGATCATGAAGGGTGTGAGCGATGGCGTCGGCGACGCGGGGCGCTAAAGTGTAGGAGTCCGGCTAGCAGAAGCTTTGTCCGTTTTAGACCGTCCCGGGTCGTCTAATGGCAGGACGTCAGGTTTTGGTCCTGATTGTAGGGGTTCGAGTCCTCTCCCGGGAGCTTCGCCTGATCCGTGGCTGATGCCTGGTTAGCATGGCCGCGAGACTGTCCGCGTTCCGACGGGAGCCACCTCGTGTCCGAGCCCCACCCCCGTACCGTCGTCGTCCTTGCCGCCGGGGAGGGCAAGCGGATGAAGTCCGCGTTGCCCAAGGTGTTGCACCCGTTGCTCGGCCGGACGCTGCTCGGGCACGTCCTCAACGCGGCGCAGCCGCTGGCGGCGGAGCGGACGATGGTGGTGGTCGGGCACGGCGCGGACCAGGTCCGGGCACATCTGGCCGAGGCCGCGCCGGGAGCGGTCCCGGTCCTGCAGGCCGAGCAGTTGGGCACCGGGCACGCGGTCCGGATCGCGCTGGAGGCCGCACCGGAGGCGTCCGGCACGGTGGTGGTGCTCAACGGCGACGTGCCGCTGCTGCGGCCCGAGACGGTGGCCGGGCTGGTCGCGGCGCACGAGGGCGAGCGTGCGGCGGCGACCGTGCTGGCCGCCGAGGTGCCGGACCCCACCGGCCTGGGGCGGATCGTGCGCGACGCCGACGGCCGGTTGGAGCAGATCGTCGAGCAGCGCGACGCCACCCCGGCGCAGCTCGCCGTCCGGGAGATCAACGCCGGCATCTACGCCTTCGACGCGGTGCGGCTGCGGGACGTGCTCGGCAAGCTCTCCACCGACAACGACCAGGGTGAGGAGTACCTCACCGACGTCTTCAAGCTGCTGGTGTCGGCCGGCGAGCCGGTGGGCGTGCACCTGGCCGGCGACCACGCCGAGACGCTCGGCTGCAACGACCGGGTGGAGCTGGCGGGGTTGCGGCGGCTGCTGCGGGACCGGGTCAACGAGCGCTGGATGCGTACCGGGGTGAGTCTGCTGGACCCGGAGACGACGTGGATCGACGTGACGGTGGCCCTGGACCGGGACGCGGTGGTGGACCAGAACACCCAGTTGCGCGGCGGCTCGGTGGTGGGCGCGGGCGCGGTGGTCGGGCCGGACGTGACGCTGATCGACACGGTGGTCGGGCCGGGTGCGACGGTGCTGCGCAGCCACGCGGTCGGTGCCGAGGTGGGCGCGGGCGCGAGCGTGGGGCCGTACGCGTACCTGCGGCCGGCGGCTCGGTTGGCCGAGAAGTCGAAGGTGGGCACGTTCGTCGAGGTGAAGAACTCCGAGGTGGGGGCGGGTGCCAAGGTGCCGCACCTGTCGTACGTGGGTGACGCGACGATCGGGGCGCGGGCCAACATCGGTGCGGCGACGATCTTCGTCAACTACGACGGGGTGAACAAGCACCACACGGTGGTCGGCGAGGCGGCCTTCGTGGGCTGCGACACCAGCCTCATCGCCCCGGTCGAGGTGGGCGCCGGTGCGTACGTGGCGGCGGGCAGCGCGATCAGCAAGGACGTACCGCCCGGTGCGTTGGGTGTGACGCGGGCACCGCAGCGCAACGTGGAGGACTGGGTGACCCGTCGGCGGCCGGGTACGGCGTCGGCGGCGGCTGCCGAACGGGCCTTGCAGGGTGCTCCGGGTGTGACCCCGCCCGCAAGTGAAGGTGAGGCAATCCACGGCGCCGCCGAGTCGGTGGGCGGTGCGCCGGAGGCGGGAGATACTGCAACCGAATAGTCCCCGGTCGACCACCACCGTGGCCGGGTACCACCGACCAAAACGGGAGCAGACGGGCCCATGGGCAGCATCGTCGCCGAAAACCGCAAGAGCCTGATGCTCTTTTCCGGACGTGGGTTTCCGGAGCTGGCCAGGGAGATCGGTGAGGTGCTCGGCGTCGCGCCGACGCCGGCCGACGCGTACGAGTTCGCCAACGGCGAGATCTTCGTACGGTTCAAGGACTCGGTGCGTGGGTCGGACGCCTTCGTGGTGCAGTCCGTCACGCACGGGGTGAACACGTGGGTCATGGAGACCCTGATCATGGTCGACGCGTTGAAGCGCGGGTCGGCGAAGCGGATCACTGTCGTGCTGCCGTTCTATCCGTATGCGCGGCAGGACAAGAAGCACCGGGGGCGGGAGCCGATCTCGGCGCGGCTGATCGCCGACCTGTTGAAGACGGCGGGGGCGAACCGGATCCTCACCGTGGACCTGCACACGGCGCAGATCCAGGGCTTCTTCGACGGCCCGGTGGATCACCTGTTCGCGATGGACATCCTGGCCGAGTACGTGGAGCGCAAGTACGCGGGCCGGCCGATGACCGTGGTCGCGCCGGACTCGGGTCGGGTGCGGGTGGCCGAGCGGTGGACCGACCGGTTGGGCGGCTGCCCGCTGGCGTTCATCCACAAGACGCGGGACCCGATGAAGCCGAACCAGGTGGTGGCGAACCGGGTGGTCGGTGAGGTCGAGGGTCGGGTCTGCCTGATCGTCGACGACATGATCGACACGGGCGGCACGATCTGCAAGGCGGCGGACATCCTCAAGGAGTCCGGCGCGGCGGATGTGATCGTGGCGTCCACCCACGCGCTGCTCTCCGACCCGGCGACCGAGCGGTTGAAGAACAGCCCGATCAGCGAGGTCGTGGTGACCAACACGCTGCCGTTGCCGCCGGAGAAGCAGCTCGACAAGCTTACCGTGCTCTCCATCGCGCCGCTGTTGGCCCGGGCGATCCGTGAGGTGTTCGACGACGGGTCGGTGACCACCCTGTTCGGTGGTCTGAGCTGACGTCGGTGCGGGCGGGTCGGTCGTTCGGGCCGGCCCGTCCGAGGGTGTGGTGTCCGCTGCTCGCAGCGCTGACGAGGGGCCCGGCGGGGTGCGGCGGGGACTGCCGTAACTCCGGGAATCCGCTCGGGTAGACTGGTGCGGTTGCCACGGCGAGGGTGCCCTGCGGGCCGCTGAAAAGCGCCGCACGGAGGCACCGTGATCGACGCGGTGCTCCGGGCAGTCGTTCTGACGCTTGAGCCCTTGCGAGCCCCCCGCCCAGCACCGCCAGACAACAAGCTGCCGTAGCGAAGCATCAGGAGTTTCCCCGTGTCCGAGGTAAAGATCAGCGCCGAGCCCCGCACCGAGTTCGGCAAGGGTGGTGCCCGTCGTACCCGCCGGGCCGGCAAGGTGCCCGCCGTGCTGTACGGCCATGGCGAGAAGCCCAAGCACATCGCGCTCCCGGCCCGCGAGTTCGCGGCTGCCATCCGTAACGGTGGCGCCAACCAGCTCCTGGCCCTGGACATCAGCGACGGCACGCAGGCGCTGGCGCTGCCGAAGGCGATCCAGCGGGACCCGATCAGGGACACCTTCGAGCACGTCGACCTGCTGCTGGTGCGTCGGGGCGAGAAGGTCACCGTGGACGTGCCGGTGCAGCTGACCGGTGAGGCGGCGCGGGACACGCTGATCGTGCACGACCACGACACCCTCTCGGTGACCGCCGACGCCACCAAGGTGCCGGATCACCTGGAGGCGTCGATCGAGGGCGCCGAGGCGGGTTCCCAGGTCACCGCCGCCGACGTGCAGCTTCCGTCGGGCGTCGAGCTGGCCGCCGACCCGGAGATGACGGTTGCCACGGTCACCGCGGCGCCGACCGCGGAGCAGCTGGAGGCGACGCTGCCCGAGGTCGAGGCGGCGGACGCCGAGGCCGAGGCCGGTGCCGGCGAGGAGACCGCCGAGGCTGGCGAGTCGGCCGGCGAGGAGACCGCCGAGGCCAAGACCGAGGCCTGATCGGTCCGCAGGCTGTGCGACAGGCGTCCCCGTGCTCCGGGGGCGCCTGTCGACGTATCGGGGACGGCCGCCGGGTGGCGGTCCGCCGGGACGAGGGAAGGGGCGGGCGGTGACGGAGGAGACCGGGCCCTGGCTGGTGGTCGGTCTGGGCAACCCGGGCCGGGAGTACGCGGGCAACCGGCACAACGTCGGTTTCCTGGTCGCGGATCTGTTGGCGGGTCGGCTGGGCAGCAGGTTCGGTCGGCACAAGCGGGCGGTGGCGGAGGTCGCCGAGGGGCGCCTTGGGCTGGGTGGCCCGAAGTTGGTGCTGGTCAAGCCGTTGACGTACATGAACCTCTCGGGTGGGCCGGTGGCCGGTCTGGCCCAGTTCCACAAGGTGCCGCCGGGTCAGGTGATCGCGGTGCACGACGAGCTGGACATCGCGTACGGCCAGGTGCGGGTGAAGTGCGGTGGCGGCGAGGGCGGGCACAACGGTCTGCGCTCGATGTCGAAGTCGCTGGGCACCAAGGACTACGTGCGGGTGCGGTTCGGCATCGGGCGGCCGCCGGGGCGGCAGGATCCGGCGGACTACGTGCTGTCGGATTTCGGCGCGGCGGAGCGCAAGGAGTTGGACTTCCTGGTGGATCGGGCGGCGGACGTGGTGGAATCCGTGGTCATCCGAGGCGTCGAACCGACGCAGAACCTCTACCACGGTGCGTGAGGTGCGGCTGTGACGACGGGAGCCCAGAGCATGAGCAGTCCACCCATGGCCGACGGGGCGTTCGCGCGGTGGTTGGCGGGCCGCGCCGGTCAGGCGTTGCTGCGTCTGCGGGCGGAGACGGGGTTCGCCGACGCCGGTGCCTTGAAGGCGGCGGGGGACAAGGTCTCGCACGACCTGATCCGGACCGAGCTGGCGAAGTGGCGTCCGGATGACGCGGTGCTCTCCGAGGAGGACGAGGGTTCCCGGCTGGCGTGGACGGCCGAGGTGAACGAGGCGTCGCTCTCCCGGCTGACCGCCGAGCGGGTGTGGATCATCGACCCGCTGGACGGTACCCGCGAGTTCAGCGAGGAGGGGCGCGCGGACTGGGCGGTGCACGTGGCGCTCTGGGCGCGGGACGCGTCGACGTCGCACGGTCTGGTGGCGGGTGCTGTCGGATTACCGGCACAGCAGCAGGTGCTGGCCACGGACGCGCCGCCGGCGTACCCGGCGGAGGGGGCCGGAGGTGCGCACCGGCGGCTGCGTCTGGCGGCCAGCCGGAGTCGGCCGCCGGTGTTCCTGACCGACCTCGCCGAGGAGGTCGGGGCGGAGTTGGTGCCGATGGGATCGGCCGGCGCGAAGATCGCCGCGGTGGTCACCGGCGAGGTGGACGCCTATATCCACGCCGGGGGCCAGTACGAGTGGGACTCGGCGGCGCCGGTGGCTGTGGCGACGGCCACCGGACTGCATGCTTCCCGGATCGACGGTTCTGCGCTGAAATACAACGAGGCCGACCCGCGTCTGCCTGACCTACTGGTGTGCCGTGCGGATCTCGCCAGCCGGTTACTTGCAGCGTTGCACCGGCATTGCGGGTAGCCTGGCGCTACTTTCTGACATCCCCGACCGGAAAGGTCTGGAAATCGGATGACCGAGCGAATCGAGCCGGTGTCATGACCGCCACCGCTGCCTACCAGGTGACGCATCTCGACGCGCTGGAGGCGGAGAGCATCTTCGTGATGCGCGAGGTGGTCGCCGAGATGGAGCGGCCGGTCCTGCTGTTCTCCGGTGGCAAGGATTCGATCGTGATGCTGCGCCTGGCGCAGAAGGCGTTCGCTCCGGCCCAGATTCCCTTTCCGGTGATGCACGTCGACACCGGCCACAACTTCCCCGAGGTGCTGGACTACCGGGACCGGCGGGTCGCCGAGCTGAACCTGCAACTCGTGGTGGCCAGCGTGCCGGAGGCACTGGCCAGCGGGTTGGTCCGCGAGTCGGCGGACGGGATGCGCAACCGCATCCAGACGCCGGTGCTGCTCGAAGCGGTGGAGAAGCACCGTTTCGACGCCCTCTTCGGCGGGGCCCGGCGGGACGAGGAGAAGGCCCGCGCCAAGGAGCGGGTGTTCAGCTTCCGCGACGAGTTCGGCCAGTGGGACCCGAAGAACCAGCGGCCCGAGCTGTGGTCGCTCTACAACGGCCGGCACCACCCGGGTGAGTCGATCCGGGTGTTCCCGCTCTCCAACTGGACCGAGTTGGACGTGTGGCACTACATCGCCCGGGAGCGGATCGAGCTGCCGTCGATCTACTACGCGCACGAGCGCGAGGTGGTCGAGCGCGACGGGATGCTCTACGCGGTCAACGAGTTCCTGCCCGCGCGGGCGGGGGAGGAGCGGTTCAAGGCCCAGGTGCGCTACCGCACCGTCGGCGACGCCTCCTGCACCGCGGCGGTGAGTTCGGACGCGGACACCGTCGAGAAGGTCATCGAGGAGGTCGCCGCGACCCGGATCACCGAGCGCGGGGCGACCCGGGGTGACGACCGGGTCAGCGAGGCCGCGATGGAGGACCGCAAGCGGGAGGGCTACTTCTGATGACCACCGAGACGCTCGCGCCGGGCGACGCCGAGGGCCGGGCCGTCGGGTCGGAAGGCCGACCGATGGACCTGCTGCGCTTCGCCACCGCCGGCAGTGTCGACGACGGCAAGTCGACCCTGATCGGCCGGCTGCTGTACGACACGAAGTCGCTGTTCACCGACCAGTTGGCCGCGGTGGAGGCGGTCAGCGCGGCCCGGGGCGACGAGTACACGAACCTGGCGCTGCTCACCGACGGCCTGCGCGCCGAGCGGGAGCAGGGCATCACCATCGACGTGGCGTACCGGTACTTCGCCACGCCCCGGCGCAAGTTCATCATCGCCGACACTCCGGGGCACATCCAGTACACCCGGAACATGGTCACCGGGGCGTCGACCGCCGACCTGGCGCTGATCCTGGTGGACGCCCGCAAGGGCCTGGTCGAGCAGTCCCGCCGCCACGCCTTCCTCTGCTCGCTGCTGCGGGTGCCGCACCTGGTCCTCTGCGTCAACAAGATGGACCTGGTGGACTACTCGCAGGACGTCTTCGAGCGGATCGCCGACGAGTTCACCGCGTTCGCGGCGAAGCTGGACGTGCCGGACCTGACCGTGGTGCCGATCTCCGCGCTGAGGGGCGACAACATCGTCACCCGCTCGGAGAGCATGCCCTGGTACGAGGGCCCGGCGCTGCTGCACCACCTGGAGCGGGTGCACATCGCCAGCGACCGGAACCTGGTCGACGTCCGGTTCCCGGTGCAGTACGTGATCCGGCCGCAATCGAGGGTGGTCACCGACTATCGCGGCTACGCCGGTCAGGTCGCCTCGGGCGTGCTCAAGCCGGGCGACGAGGTGATGGTGCTGCCGTCCGGCTTCACCAGCCGGATCGCGTCGGTGGAGACCGCCGACGGGCCGGTCGCGGAGGCGTTCCCCCCGATGTCGGTGACGGTACGGCTGACCGACGAGATCGACATCTCGCGGGGCGACATGATCTGCCGCCCGAACAACGCCCCGGCGGTCGCGCAGGACATCGAGGCGATGGTCTGCTGGATGGACGAGAGCCGTCCGTTGCAGGTCGGCGGCAAGTACGCCATCAAGCACACCACCCGGTCGGCGCGGGCGATCGTGCGTGGCCTGCACTACCGCCTGGACATCAACTCGCTGCACCGCGACGAGACGGCGACCGAGTTGCGGCTCAACGAGATCGGCCGGGTACGGCTGCGGACCACCGTCCCGCTGCTTGCCGACGAGTACCGCCGCAACCGGACCACCGGTGGTTTCGTCATCATCGACGAGACCACCAACCGCACCGTCGGCGCCGCCATGATCGTGGAGACCGCCTGAGCACACGTCCGGCCGGCCGGCCCCAGCCCCCACGGCGCACCCTGGCCACCCTCGTCCCCCTTCCCCGGGCCACCCTCGTCACCCTCCCCCGATGACCCAAGGTGCGGCGACTCGTCGCAAGGTCATGCTCGATCCGGGATCGAGTGGTCTCGTCGCGCCACGAGACCACTTCATCCAGGATCGAGCGTGATCATGGAGCGGGATGCGCCGCGAGTGGGACCGATGCGGCGAGAGCGAGGGCGGGGAGCGAGTCGGGTCAGCTCGTCGGGGTGATGGGGGGTGCCGGCGTGTCGAGCTGATGCGTTTACGCCATCAGCTCGACAGGCGGCGTGCGAGACACCCCGGGCGTGCGAGACACCCCGGGCCTGCGAGACACCCCCGACCGGTCAGACACCCCGGGCCTGCGAGACATCTCGGGCGTGCGAGACGCCCTGCACAATGTGGGACATCCCGCCCCCGTTCCCGCGCGGACGCACCCACACCGAGCCGATCCAACGCCGCCACCAGGATCTCCGCCCCTCGGCCTTGTGAGACCCCTGGGCCTGCGAGACGCCCTGGGCCTGCGAGACGCCCTGGGCCTGCGAGACGCCTGCGGAGCTGCGGGCGGCTGCGCGGGGTCTGCGGGTCAGGGCGGGCGGGGCGGGTCGGGCGAGGCGGCGGGTCAGGCGAGGCGGGTTGCGCCGGCGGACGGGAGCACGGTGAACCTGGTGGGGGTGGCGTAGCCACGGGCGGCGTAGGCCGCGCCGACGGCGTCGCCCACCTCGACGGCCCGGTCCGCCTCGACCAGGGCCAGCACGCAGCCGCCGAAGCCGCCGCCGGTCATCCGCGCACCGAGCGCCCCGGCGGCGAGCGCCGTGTCGACGGCGGTGTCGACCTCTCCGACGGTGATGGCGAAGTCGTCGCGCATGGAGGCGTGCGAGGCGGTGAGCAGGGGACCGATCTGCCGGATCTTCCCGGCCCGCAGCAGGGCGACGCTGTCGCGTACCCGCTGGTTCTCGGTGACCACGTGCCGGGTCCGGCGGCGGGTCTCGTCGTCGGGCAGCCGGGCCAGCGCGTCGTCGAGGGCGTCGGCGGGTACGTCCCGCAGGGCCGGCACACCGAGCAGGTGCGCGGCCTTCTCGCAGGTGGCGCGGCGGGACGCGTACTCGCCGTCGGCGTGCCGGTGCGGGGCGCGGCTGTCGATCACCAGGATCGCCAGGCCGTCGTGGTCCAGGTCGAACGGGATGTGGTCCACCTGCTCGGTGCGGCAGTCGAGGAAGAGGGCGTGGCCGGCCCGGCAGCGGATCGCGGCCGACTGGTCCATGATGCCGGTGGGCGCACCCACGTAGTGGTTCTCGGCGCGCTGCGCCAGCCGGGGCTGGTGCGCGGCGGGCAGGTCCAGCCCGCCGAGGTCGACCAGCGCGGTGAGCACGGCGGCCTCCAGCGCGGCCGAGGAGGACAGACCGGCGCCGAGCGGCACGTCGGAGGCGACGGCCAGCCGGGCGCCGGGGACGGGATGGCCGGCCTCGCGCAGCGCCCACACCACCCCGGCCACGTACGCCGCCCAGCCGGTGACCCGGCCGGGGGCGGTCACCTCGTCGAGGCCGAAGTCGACCGTCTCACCGGTCAGTTCGGACCAGACCGTCCAGTCCTCGGTGGGCCGGGGCGCCGCGGCGACGACGGTGCGCAGCGGCAGCGCGAACGGCAACACGAAGCCGTCGTTGTAGTCGGTGTGCTCGCCGATCAGGTTGACCCGGCCGGGAGCCGCCCAGCGGCCGGCGGGTGGCTCGGCGTACACCTGCCGGAAGCCGGCCTCGGCGCGGGCGGCGACGTCGGTCACGGCCGTTCCAGCACGTGCGCGCGGTAGAAGGCCCAGGCGTCGGTGACCATGTCGTGCAGGGTCGGCTTGCGTGGCTCCCAGCCCAGCTCGGCGCGGGCCAGCGCGGAGGAGGCGACCAGTTCGGCCGGGTCGCCCTCGCGGCGCGGTGCCACCTCCACCGGCACCGGGTGGCCGGTGACCTCGCGGACCACCTCGACGACCTGCCGGTTGGTGAAGCCGTTGCCGTTGCCGAGGTTGTAGATGCGGTGCCGTCCCGGGGTGGCCGCGTCGAGGGCGAGCAGGTGGGCGCGGGCCAGGTCGGCGACGTGGATGTAGTCGCGGACGCAGGTGCCGTCGGCGGTGGGGTAGTCGTCGCCGAAGAGTTGCAGCTTCTCCCGCCGGTCGGCGGCCACCTCCAGCGCGATGGGGATGAGGTGGGTCTCCGGGTCGTGCCGTTCGCCGAGGGCGGTGTCGCCGTCGAGGTACGCCCCGGCGACGTTGAAGTAGCGCAGCGAGACGGCGGCCAGGCCGTGCCCGATCGCCTCGGAGGTGAGCGCCATGTCGACGGCGAGCTTGGTCGCGCCGTACGTGTTGGTGGGGGCCTTGACGGCGGTCTCCGGAATGGGCAGCTCGGTCGGGTTGCCGTAGACGGCGGCGGTGGAGGAGAAGACCATCCGGGGTACGCCGGCGGCGCGCACGGCGTCGATCAGCGCCAGCGACCCGACGGTGTTGGTGTGCCAGTACTTCTCCGGGGCGGTCATCGACTCACCGGCGGCGATCAGGGCGGCGAAGTGCAGCACGCCGTCGAATCCCGCCTGCGGGGTGAGCACCCGGGCCGCGTCGTGGATGCCGGCCTCGACGTGGACGGCATCGGGCGCGAGCGCCTCCCGGTGGCCGGTGCACAGGTCGTCCAGGACCACCACGTCGTGCCCGGCGTCGAGCAGCATCCGGGTCACCACGCTCCCGATGAAGCCGGCGCCGCCGGTGACGAGCAGTTTCACGTCGCTCTCCTCCTACCTGGACCTGTGGTGGTCACCCTACAACTCCACCACGACCAACCATTTCTGAACAGAGTCGAACACAGCCGGGGCGCGTCCCGCTGACTACCATCACTGTCATGCGGGCAGCGCGTCGGCGCGGACCCAGGCGACGGGGCGCACAGCGGTCCCGCCGCCAGCCCGGGCCGGTGGCCAGAGCCGTCGCCCGGGTGGTGGTGCGGGCGGCCGACGGCACCCTGCGACTCGTCACCGACCTGCTCGGCGCCGGGCCGGCCGCCGGACGGGAACGGATCAGCGAGGCCGAACTGCGGGACCTGGTCGCCGCGAACACCGTGCTCGACCCGGTCGGTCGTCGCATCATCGACGAGGTGCTGATGGCCGGCGCCAGCCTGGTCCGCGAGGTGATGATGCCCCGCACCGAGGTGGTGTTCCTCTCCGCGGCGCTGACCGTCGCCGAGGCGGAACCCCTGGTCCGGGCCGGTACGCACACCCGTTATCCGGTGGTCGACGGCACCCACGACGACGTGGTCGGCGTGGTGCACCTGCGCGACGTGCTGCTGCGCCCGGACCGCGACCCCGGCACCACCGTCGGCGAGCTGGCCCGGGAGGTCAAGCGGTTGCCGGCCAGCAAGCGGGTACTCGCCGCGCTGACCGAGATGCGGCGGGAGGGACACCACCTGGCCGTGGTGATCGACGAGTACGGCGGCACCGCCGGCATCGTCACCTGTGAGGACCTGATCGAGGAACTGGTCGGCGAGATCCACGACGAGTACGCCGACACGCCCGAACCGGCCCTCGCGGGCCTGCCCACGGTGGTCGACGGCCGGCTCAACCTGACCGACTTCGCCGAGCGCACCGGCGTGCACCTGCCGCACGGTCCGTACGAGACGGTGGGTGGCTTCGTGATGGCGTCGCTCGGCCGGTTGCCCGGGCCGGGCGACGAGATCCCGGTGCCCGGGGCGGGCGACGATCCCGCCCCCGGCGGCTGGCTGCTGCGGGTGCTCACACTGGAGGGCCGCCGGGTGGCCCGGCTCGCGGTCACCGTCGCCCGCCTGCCGGAACAGCGTCGCGATCCGGGTGGCGTCGTCGAGCGGGCGCGACCTGCCGGCCCGTCATGACGGACGCCGGGTGTTGCTGACAGAATCGGCGGCATGTCCGACGTTCCCGCCCGACCTCGCGTCTTCTCCGGCATCCAGCCGACGGCCGACTCGTTCCACCTCGGCAACTACCTGGGCGCGGTCCGGCACTGGGTGGCGTTGCAGGAGTCGCACGACGCCTTCTACTGCGTGGTCGACCAGCACGCGATCACGGCGGGGCACGAGCCGAAGGTGTTGCTCCAGCGGTCGCGGACGGCCGCCGCGCAACTGCTCGCCGTCGGGCTGGACCCGGAACGCTGCACCCTGTTCGTGCAGTCGCAGGTGCCCGAGCACGCGCAGTTGGCCTGGGTGCTGGGCTGCATTACCGGCTTCGGTGAGGCCAGCCGGATGACGCAGTTCAAGGACAAGTCCCAGAAGCAGGGCAACGAGCGGGCCAGCGTCGGGCTGTTCACGTACCCGATCCTGCAGGCGGCGGACATCCTGCTCTACCAGGCCCACGCCGTGCCGGTCGGTGAGGACCAGCGGCAGCACCTGGAGCTCTCCCGCGACCTGGCGCAGCGGTTCAACTCGCTGTTCGGCAAGACCTTCACGGTGCCCGCGCCGCACATCGTCAAGGAGACCGCCAAGATCACCGACCTACAGGACCCGACGGCCAAGATGTCGAAGTCGTCGTCCTCCCCGGGCGGCATCGTCGACCTGCTGGAGGACCCGGCCCGGTCGGCCAAGAAGATCCGCTCGGCGGTCACCGACACCGGCCGGGACATCGTCTTCGACGCCGAGACCAAGCCGGGCGTCTCCAACCTGCTCACCATCTTCTCCGCGCTGAGCGGACGCGGCATCGACGACCTGGTCGCCGCGTACGCCGGCAAGGGCTACGGCGATCTCAAGAAGGACCTCGGCGAGGTGGTGCGGGACTTCGTCACCCCGATCCAGCAGCGCACCCGCGCGTACCTCGACGACCCGGCCCAGCTCGACAAGCTCCTCGCGGCCGGTGCGGAGAAGGCCAGGTCGGTGGCGGCGCCGACGCTGCGGACCGCGTACGAGCGGGTGGGCTTCTTCCCGCCGGTACGCGGCGAGTAGTCGCCCGCACGAGGGCGAGCAGTCGGTGGCCGGAGAGGTGACGCGGAGCGTGGATCAGGGCAGCGGTGTCCCGTCGACCGGTGACATCGTCCAGATCGGCATCGCGGTCGACATCCCCGAGCCGTGGGGCGGCGAGCTGACCCGACGTCGACTGGCCTCCGGCGACCCGAACACGGTGCCGGCCCACGTCACCCTGCTCGGGCCGACCGAGATCCCGGTCTCCGCGCTGCCGGAGGTGGAACGGCACCTCGACCGGGTCGCCGCCGAGCACCTGCCGTTCACCCTGCACCTGCGCGGCACCGGCACCTTCCGGCCGGTGACGCAGGTGGTCTTCGTGACGGTGGCGGCCGGCATCAGCGAGTGCGAACTGCTCGCCGCCGCGATCAATTCGGCCCCTCAGCTCCGCCGTGAGCTGCGCTTTCCCTACCATCCACACGTGACGGTGGCCCAGGACGTCGCGCCGGAGGCCCTCGACCGGGCATACGAGGACCTGGCCGACTTCTCCGCGATGTTCGAGGTGGAGGGCTTCACCCTGTTCTCGCACAGCGGGCAGACCCGGTGGCAGCCCCGCCGGGACTTCCGGCTGGGCGGCTGACCGGTGAACGTGCTGGGGCGGGTCGAGGCGGGCGTCGACCGTGGGTTGCGGGCCGCCCGCCACCGCTCCCCGGCCTTCGGGCACCTGTGGCGGGCCGGGGTGCGCTACACCGACCTGCACGGCGGGCGGCTGGCCGCCGCGATCGCCTACTACGGGTTCTTCGCGGTCTTCGCCCTCGCCCTGGTGTCGTACGCGGCCTTCGGCGCCATCCTCGACGAGAACGACGAGGTACGCGCCGGGGCGGAGGAGTTCCTCCGGGAGAACCTGCCCTTCCTCGACCCGGCGCAGGTGGCCGAGAGCAGCGGCACGGTCGGCGTGGTCGGTCTGCTGATCCTGGTCCTGACCGGGATCGGCTGGGTGGAGGCGATCCGCTCGTCGCAGCGGCTGATCCACGGGCTGGACCAGCATCCCGGCAACCTGATCGTCCGCCGCCTGGTCGACCTCGGCGTCCTGCTCTTGGTCTTCGTGCTGCTCGGCATCTCGGTGGCGGCGGTCGACGCGCTGGAGACGCTGCTGCGGTTCCTGCTGCGCAGCACCGGCTCGGTCGGGCTGACCACGGTCAGCGCGGTGCTCAGCGTGGTGGTGAACGCGGTGCTGGCGACGCTGCTGCTGGTGGCGGTGCCCCGGCTGCGGATGAGCCGGGCCCGGCTGCGGCCGGTGGTGTTTCTCGTCGCGGTCGGCATCACGCTGCTCAACACCGTCGGGCGGTTCTGGGTGGGGCGGGTGGAGCACAACCCGGCGTACACCGTGGTGGCCACCGCCGTGGGTCTGCTGGTCTATCTCTACCTGCTCAACCAGTTGGTGCTCTTCGGTGCCGCGCTGGCCGCGACCAGCCGGCGCGGCCAGGTGGTCGACCTGGCCAGCCGCCCGCGACCGGTCGACCTCGACGTGGAGAGCGATCCCGGCACCCCGGGCGGGGCCGGCTGACCGTGATGTGAGGAACCCGCCCCGACCTCGTCGGCCACCGACGATGATGGGCCCGTGGGGGCACTCGTGACGTTGGACCTGCCGACCGATTCACCGCTGCTCGACCTGCCGTGGATCATCACGTTCGGGCCGCTCGGTGACGCCGACGAGTGGGAGCCGGTGGTCTGCGGGCCGTACGAGCGGCCGCACGCGTTGGCGCTGGCCGAGGCGGTGGTGGCCGAGGAGCAGTTGATGGCGGTGGTCGAGCCGCTGGTGCCGGCCGTGAACGTGGCGCAGATCCGTGGCGAGATCGCCGCCGCGCAGCTCGCCGCCACCGACGAGACGGTCCGGGTGGACGAGGCCGACCTGTACGGCGACTACGAGGACCTCGTCGACGAGGAGGAGATGGCGGCGGCCGAGCGGGAGGACGCGAGCGGGCCGCTGCCGGTGCCGGACGAGGCGGAGCTGCGGGCCGGGTTCGCCCGGATCGCGACGCGGCTGCCCGGGGGCTGACGACCACCCGGCAACCGGTGCCCGGACGTCGTCGTCCGGGCACCGGTGCCAGCACCACACCCCCCACCACAAGGGGTCGTCGTCCCGGTCGCCCCAGGGGACCAGGTCGTCGAGGTGATACCCCGGTCAGCGCCGTTCGAACCAGGCGGCCGTGTCGCCGGGGAGCAGGTGGCCGCCGTCGCGTTCGGTGAGCGGCGCGCTGGCCACGAGCGGCGTGCCGTACCCGTCGATCAGCACCGGCGAGTCGCCGGTGTTCACCACACAGGTCAGCACCGTGGCGCCGACCTCCCGGTGGAACGCGAGCACGTCCGGGCCGGTCTGCCGCCAGGTGATGCCGCCGGTGCCGGCCAACGCCGGGTGGGTGTGCCGGATCCGCAGCGCCGTCCGGTACAGCTCCAGGGTCGAGCCGGGCACGTCGGACTGTGCGGCGACCGAGAGGGCCTGCCAGGTCGCCGGGGCCGGTAGCCAGCTCAGCGCGCTGCCGGCCGGTCCGAAGCCGTACGGCGCCAGGTCGCCGCTCCACGGGATCGGGACCCGGCAGCCGTCCCGGCTCTCCCCGGTACGCAGGAAGGCGGGGTCCTGACGCAGCTCGTCGGGCAGGTCGAGCACCTCGGGCAGCCCCAGTTCCTCGCCCTGATAGAGGTAGGCGCACCCGGGCAGGGCGAGCATCAGCAGCGCGGCGGCGCGGGCCCGGCGCAGCCCGGCCTCTCCGTCGCCGTACCGGGTGACGTGCCGTTGCCGGTCGTGGTTGGAGAGCACCCAGGTGGTGGGGGCGCCGACGATGGTGGACTCGCCCAACGCGGTGTCGATCACCTTACGGAACGAGTCGGCCGACCAGGTGGCGTCGAGGAAGTCGAAGCTGAACGCCTGGTGCAGCTCGTCCGGGCCGATGTAGCGGGCCAGCCGCTGCGGGGTCTCCGCCCACGCCTCGGCCACCGCCATCCGGTGTCCGGGGTAGCTGTCCAGGATGGGGCGCCAGGCGCGGTAGATGTCGTGCACCTCGTCCTGGTCGAAGTAGGGCAGGCGGCCCTTGCCGAGCAGTTCGGACTGGCGGCGGCCGGTGGTCATCGAGCTGAAGCCGACGTCCGGCAACCCCTCCGCCTTGATCATGCCGTGGGCCACGTCGATGCGGAATCCGTCGACGCCACGGTCCAGCCAGAACCGCAGCACGTCCTCGAACTCGGCGCGTACCTCCCGGTGGCGCCAGTTCAGGTCGGGCTGGGCCGGGTCGAACAGGTGCAGGTACCACTGGCCGTCGGGGACCCGGGTCCAGGCGGGGCCGCCGAAGATGCTCTCCCAGTCGTTCGGGGGCTGCTCACCGTGTGCGCCCTTGCCGTCGGCGAAGAGATACCGCGCCCGCTCGGCGGAGCCGGGGGCGGCGGCCAGCGCGGCCTGGAACCACGGGTGCCGGTCGGAGGTGTGGTTCGGGACCAGGTCCACGATGACCCGCAGGCCGAGCGCGTGCGCGTCGGTGATCATCGCCTCGAAGTCGCCGAGGGTGCCGAACATCGGGTCGACGTCGCGGTAGTCGGCCACGTCGTAGCCGCCGTCGACCATCGGCGAGGTGTAGAACGGGGTCAGCCAGAGCGCGTCCACCCCGAGGTCACGCAGGTAGGGCAGGCGTTCGCGGATGCCCTGGAGATCACCGATGCCGTCGCCGTCGGAGTCGGCGAAGCTGCGGACGTAGACCTGGTAGACGACGGCGGATCGCCACCAGTCGGCGTCGGAGGTCAGCGGCGACGGAGGGCTGACGGTCATCGGGTGTTCCCCGTTCTGTGGTGCGGGACGGCGGCACCCGGGCATGGGCGAGGTGGCGCGGGTGTCTGAGAAGAATGCCGCGATGCCGCTGCAAGAGTCAAGCATTCCTTGCGCAAGGTCGGCGGTGGATGTGCCGTGCCGATGGGCGGTGGGCGGCCGGAATCAGCCCGACCTCACTCGGGGAGGCGGTGGCAGGTGTCCGGCGTCACGCCGGAACGGACAGCGCCGGCGACGACGGTCGCCGACCAGGGTCGCCCTGCGGGGCGCTGTCGTCGCGGCGGACCACCGCGGTCGAGCCACGGACCACCAGCTCGGGACGGAACAGGTACTCCGAGTGCGGGGCGGGGTGGCCGTTGATCTCGTCGACCAGGGCCCGGACCGCGGCGACCGCCATCGCGGCCACCGGCTGGCGCATGGTGGTCAGCGGCGGGTCGGTGAACGCCATCAGCGGCGAGTCGTCGTAACCGACCACCGACAGGTCCTCCGGGACGGAGAGTCCGCGCTGCCGGGCGGCCCGGATCGCGCCGAGTGCCATCAGGTCCGAGCCGCAGACGATCCCGGTGGCGCCCCGCTCGATCAGGCGGCCGGCGGCGGCCTCGCCGCCCTCCACGCCGAACAGGGAAAGCTCGGTCAGCTCGCGCAACTCGTCGTCGTCGAGCTGGACGAGGCGACTCATCGCGGTCTTGTACCCGCTGACCTTGCGCTGCACCGGCACGAACCGGTCCGGCCCGGTGATCAGGCCGATCCGGCGGTGGCCCAGGGCGCCCAGGTGCGACACGGCCAACTCCGCCGCCTCGCGGTCGTCGCAGGAGACGAAGGGGGCCGGGATGCCGGGGGCGTACCCGTTGATCATGACGATCGGCAGTGGCCGGGCGATCAGGGTGCGGTAGCGGTCGTGGTCGGCGGCGGTGTCGGCGTGCAGCCCGGAGACGAAGACGATCCCGGAGACCTGCCGGTCGAGCAGCATCTCCACGTACTCGTCCTCGCGGACGCCGCCGGGGGTCTGGGTGCAGAGCACCGGGGTGAACCCGGTCGGGGCCAGCGCCGACTCGATGATCTGGGCGAAGGCCGGGAAGATCGGGTTGTCCAACTCCGGCACCACCAGGCCGACCAGGCCGGCACTGCGCTTGCGGAGCCGGGCGGGGCGCTCGTAGCCGAGCACGTCGAGGGCGGTCAGGACGGCCTGCCGGGTCTCGGGTGCCACACCGGGTCGGTCGTTGAGCACCCGCGACACCGTGGCCTCGCTGACGTCGGCCTGCTGGGCTATGTCGGACAGGCGAGCGCGCATGGGCGCACTGTAGCTCACCCTCAAGTTCTTGCGCAGTGGCCGGCAAGAACTTGCAGAATCGAGCAGCAGGCGGCGGTTCGCCCCTGCAAACCTGCTCCCGCAACGGCCGCCGTCGCGACGTTGGGTGCTTTTCCGGTGCGCAGAGCGTGATTCGCCCGCCGTCCACCGTCTGCGCGAGCCCTGCGAAATGCCGGTAAAGCCGCAGTTGTGGAGTGGTCGGGTTGCGGATCCGGCTCGGTTGTTGCGGTGATGTTCGCAAGGGGTTTCGAGTTACGAAAGTTCTTGCTACTGTCCCGCCGACACCCGGCAGGAATCTAGGAGCGAACATGCGTCGCACAGCCAGGGGGATCGCCGTACTCGCCTCCGCCACCCTCGCCCTCTCCGTCGCCGCCTGCGGCGGCGGAGAGGACAACCCGGCTGATGGGCAGTCCACCGTCGACCCCGCTTCCCTCACCGCAGAGCTGACCTGGTGGGACACCTCGGACCCGCAGAACGAGGGCCCCGCGTTCCAGGAACTGATCGCCAAGTTCAACCAGACGCACCCGAACGTGAAGATCAACTATCAGTCGGTCCCGTTCGGTGAGGCGCAGAACAAGTTCAAGACCGCCGCGCAGGCCAAGAGCGGCGCTCCGGACATCCTCCGCGCCGAGGTGGCCTGGGTGCCGGAGTTCGCCTCGCTGGGCTACCTCTACGCGCTGGACGGCTCCGAGCTGCTCGCCGATGAGTCCGACTTCCTGGAGACGCCGCTGGCCTCCAACAAGTTCGACGGCAAGACGTACGGCGTCCCGCAGGTCACCGACAGCCTGGCACTGATGTACAACAAGGAGCTGCTCAGCCAGGCCGGCGTCGGTGCGCCGCCGAAGACCTGGGCGGAGCTGAAGACCGCCGCGCAGGCGGTCAAGGAGAAGACCGACGCCGAGGGCGTGTACGTCAACCCGGCCGGCTACTTCATGCTGCCCTTCATGTACGGCGAGGGCGGCGACCTGGTCGACACCACGACCCAGAAGATCGTCATCAACTCGGAGCAGAACGCGGCCGGGCTGGCGATCGCCAAGGACCTGATCACCAGCGGCGCGGCGGCCAAGCCGTCCGCCAACGACGCCTACGGCACCATGATGACCCTCTTCAAGGAGAAGAAGGTCGCCATGATCATCAATGGTCCGTGGGAGGTCAACAACGTCACGTCGGCCCCCGGCTTCGGTGGCCTGGAGAACCTGGGCATCGCTCCGGTGCCGGGCGGGTCGGCGCGGGCCGGTGGCCCGGTCGGCGGCCACAACTACGTGATCTGGTCCGGCATGCCGCAGGAGAAGGTGGACGCCGCCGTCGCGTTCGTCAAGTTCATGAGCTCCGCAGACTCGCAGGCGTTCCTGTCCGAGAAGCTCGGCCTGCTGCCGACCCGCACCTCCGCGTACGCCCTCGACCCGGTCAAGAACAACCCGGTCGTGGCCGCGTTCCAGCCGGTCGTGGAGGCCGGTGTGGGCCGCCCGTGGATTCCCGAGGCCGGTCAGTTCTTCGGCCCGCTCGACCAGATGGCCACCGAGGTCCTGATCCAGAACAAGGACCCGAAGGCCGCGCTGGACACCGTCGCCAGGAAGTACAAGGCCGAGGTCGTGCCCGGCTACGGGCTCTGACCGAACGCGCCGGCTCCGGCCGGTGACCTTTCGGCACCCGGCAGGGTCGCGCGGCCGTCGCGGTCGCGCGCCCCTGCCGGACTTCTCCTCGGGAGCGCTGATGACCACCGTGACAGCCGACCCGGCGCCGTCGTCCACGACGCCGCCCGGCCGGTCCGCTCGAACGTCCCGGCTGCGCCGCAGTTGGGACAAGCACTGGTACGCCTGGGCGATGGTGCTGCCCGTCGTGATCGTCCTGGCGGTACTGATCTTCTACCCGCTGTTCCGCGGGATCTGGCTCTCCTTCACCGACCTCACCGAGGCCAACCAGGTCGCCGAGATCTGCACCAAGTCGATCACCGGCAGCGAGGTCTGCCGGGACAACCCCAACAAGTGGGAGTTCGTCGGCCTCGACAACTACGTCCGCGTCCTCACCGGCCAGGTCGGCGAATTCTGGCAGTGGACCGGCACCACGCTGATCTGGACGTTCGTCTGCGTGGCCTGCCACTTCGGTCTCGGTCTCGGTCTGGCCACCATGCTGAACCGGCCGATGTGGGGCCGCAGCATGTACCGGGTGCTGCTGGTGCTGCCCTGGGCGGTGCCGGCCTTCGTCAGCGCCTTCGCCTGGAAGTTCATCTTCAACGAGCGCTTCGGCCTGGCCAACGCCCTGCTCTCGGCGGTCGGGATCGACCCGGTCTCCTGGTTCGCCGACCGCTGGACGGCGCTGCTGACCGCCATCGTGACCAACATCTGGCTCGGCGTGCCGTTCATGATGGTGGCCCTGCTCGGCGGGATGCAGACCATCCCGTCCGAGCTGTACGAGGCGGCCGAGATCGACGGCGCCACGCCGTGGCAGCGGTTCGTCAACATCACCCTGCCCGGCCTGCGTCCGGTCAGCATGACCGTGGTGCTGCTCGGCACCATCTGGACGTTCAACATGTTCCCGATCATCTTCCTGGTGACCGAGGGGCAGCCGGCGGGACAGAGCGAGATCCTGGTGACCGGTGCCTACCGGGCGGCGTTCGAGGGCATCCGCAACTACTCGCTCGCCTCCACGTACGGCGTACTGATCCTGTCGATCCTGCTGGTGTTCTCGATGTTCTACCGGCGGGCCCTGCGCAAGCAAGGCGAGGTGTGGTGATGGCGCAGGCACAGAGCCCCGCGCAGGCGCGCAGACCCGGCCGCAGCCGCCGTTCTCCGCTGAAGTCGGTCCTGCTGCACGGCACGTTGATCCTGGCCTCGCTGATCGCGGTCGGCCCGATCGCCTGGGTGCTGCTGTCGTCGCTCAAGCCCGGGTACGCGATCCAGAGCAGCGAGCTGACGCTGTTCCGGGACACCACGTTGGCCAACTACAGCTACGTGCTGACCAGCACCAACTTCCCTCGGTGGTTCCTCAACTCGGTGATCGTCGCGGCGTTCACCATGGGGATCGGCATCTTCCTGTCGGCCACCACCGGCTACGCGGTGTCCCGGTTCAACTTCCCGGGTCGCCGGCCGCTGATGATGGTCTTCCTGGTCACCCAGATGTTCCCGGTGGCCATCCTGATCGTGCCGATCTACACGATCATGGCGCGGCTCGGGCTGATCAACACGATGCCCGCGTTGATCATCGCGTACCTGACCATCGCGGTGCCGTTCTGCGCCTGGATGTTGAAGGGCTACTTCGACTCCATCCCGACCTCGCTGGACGAGGCGGCGGCGCTGGACGGGTGCGGCCCGTTCGCCACCTTCTGGCGGGTCGTGCTGCCGCTGGCCCGCCCGGCGGTGGCGGTCACCGCGTTCTACACCTTCCTCACCGCGTGGGGCGAGGTGGCGTACGCGTCGGCCTTCATCCAGACCGACAACAAGTTCACCCTGGCGTACGGGCTCCAGCAGTTCGTGCCGCAGTTCAACCCGCAGTGGGAGTACCTGACGGCCGCCGCCGTCCTGGTGACCGTCCCGGCCGGGCTGGTCTTCTTCTTCGCCCAGAAGCACCTCGTCTCCGGCCTGACCGCGGGCGGTACGAAGGGCTGACCGGAAGGCCCTCTACTACAAACCGTCGTTGATAGGGCAGGATGGGTCGGGTGGAAGCACTCCGACTCATCCTTCTCTTCGGCCACCTGATCGGCTTCGCGCTGCTGCTCGGCGGCGCGATCGCCCAATACCTCACCGGCAAGATCCGGATCAACGCCGCGATGCTCTGGGGCGCGGTGATCCAACTTGCCACCGGCATCGGACTGTCCGCCCCGCTGCGCGACGGCGACGAGCCGGCACCGGCGAAGCTCGGCGTCAAGTTGGTGCTCGCGCTGATGATCTTCGTAATGGTCTTCTTCTCCCGCAAGCGGGACGAGGTCAACCGCGGGCACTTCCTCGCCATCGTGGGATTGACCCTGGTCAACGCCGCTGTCGCGGTCTTCTGGCGGTGAGCGGCGAGCCCACCGATCACTGCTCGAAAAGGACTTAACAGACACAGTGTCGCCCACTTGCCGTCGCCCTGAGTGATCTGCCCCACCGGAGCATTACGTACGGGTAACAGGCCTCCAACAGTCCTGCACGATTGTCGTTCGGCAGGTGGGCGCGGGCGTACGCTCTGCGTCCGTAACGTGGGATGCCGGCGGCACAGCGCAGGCCGGTTCAAGGGCAGCCACCGCAACCACGCGGTGTGCAGTGGGAAGGAGACGTCTTGCGCTCGGTGCGTGGGATGCGGATCGCCTCGGTCATCGCGGCGGGTGGGCTCGTACTGAGCGCCGCCGCTTGTGGCGAGGCGCCGGATGAGGACAACAACGCCGGTACGGGCGGCGAGAAGTACACCGCCTGTATGGTCACCGACGTCGGCGGCATCGACGACAAGTCGTTCAACGCCTCGGCCTGGAAGGGTCTCGAGGAGGCCAAGGCCGAGAACAGCAACGTCGACATCAAGTACGTCGCGTCCAAGGCCGAGGCGGACTACGAGCCGAACCTCACCCAGTACGTGAACCAGGACTGCAACTTCATCCTGGCCGTCGGTGGCCTGATGGGCGACGCCACGAAGAAGATCGCCGAGGCGAACACGGACCAGCAGTTCGCGATCGTCGACGCCAACCCCGGGGTGGGCAACGTCTACCCGATGGAGTTCGACACCGCCCAGGCCGGCTTCCTCGCCGGCTACGTCGCCGCCGGCATGAGCGAGAGCGGCAAGGTGGCCACCTACGGCGGCATGAAGATCCCGCCGGTGACCATCTTCATGGACGGCTTCGTCGACGGCGTCGCGCACTACAACCAGGCCAAGAGCGCCAACGTGCAGGCCCTGGGCTGGGACAAGCAGACCCAGAACGGGTCGTTCACCAACGACTTCATCAAGCAGGACGAGGGCAAGAAGGTCAGCGACGCGCTGGTCGCCCAGGGCGCGGACATCATCATGCCGGTCGCCGGCGGTGCCGGCCTGGGCACCACCGGTGCGGCCAAGGCCTCCGGCGGCAAGTACAACACCATCTGGGTGGACGTCGACGGCTGCGAGAGCACGCCGGACTGCTCGGCGATCATCACCACCGTGGTGAAGAACATCCCGGGTGCCGTCAAGGAGGCCGTGCTCAAGGCCGCCGGTGGCGAGAAGCTCAACGCCGAGGAGGGCTTCGTCGGCACGCTGGCCAACGAGGGCGTCTCGATCGCCCCGTACCACGAGTTCGACAGCAAGGTCCCGGCCGAGCTCAAGGCCGAGGTCGACAAGCTGAAGGCGGACATCGCCGCAGGCACCGTCAAGGTCGAGTCGGCCGCCCAGCCGAAGTGACCCGTCACCGGTCGCCCCGGTGAGACGATCACCGGGGCGACCGGTACGCGGAGCCCATGATCCGGCCGCTCCGGCGCGGGAAGACCCGCGCTCGGGGCGGCCGGTCCGTGCCCCCGGTCGGGTCCCGGCCGCAAACCGTTCGCGAGCAGCTACGCTGCACCATCGCTTCGCACTCCAGGAGGTTGCGCTGAGACTCGAACTGCGCGGCATCACCAAGCGGTTCGGTGATCTGGTCGCCAACGACCACATCGACCTGACGGTGGAGCCTGGAGAGATCCACGCCCTGCTCGGCGAGAACGGCGCGGGCAAGTCGACCCTGATGAACGTCCTGTACGGGCTCTACCAGCCCGACGAGGGCGAGATCCTGGTCGACGGCAAGCCGCTCAAGCTGCGCGGCCCCTCCGACGCGATCGCGGCCGGCATCGGCATGGTGCACCAGCACTTCATGCTCGTGCCGGTCTTCACGGTCACCGAGAACATCATGCTCGGTGCCGAACAGGTGCGCGGCGGTATCGCCGGGTTCCTGGACCGGCGTCGTGCCCGCCGCGAGGTCGCCGAGGTCTCGGAGCGCTACAACCTGCGGGTCGACCCGGACGCGGTGATCGAGGACCTACCGGTCGGAGTCCAGCAGCGGGTCGAGATCGTCAAGGCGCTGACCCGCGACGTCGACCTGCTCATCCTGGACGAGCCCACTGCGGTGCTCACTCCGCAGGAGACCGAGGAACTGCTCACCGTGATGCGGTCGCTCAAGGCCGCCGGCAAGTCCATCGTCTTCATCACCCACAAGCTCGGCGAGGTCAAGGCGATCGCCGACCGGATCACGGTGATCCGGCGCGGTAAGACGGTGGGCACCGCGTCGCCCGAGGCCAGCCGGGACGAGCTGGCCGCGCTGATGGTCGGCCGCAGCGTCCGGCTCACCGTCGAGAAGGCGCCGGCCACGCCGGGCGAACCGGTGCTGGAGATCTCCGGCCTGGTCGTCGACGACGACCGGCAGGTCCGCGCGGTGGACGGCGTCGACCTGACCGTACGCGCGGGCGAGGTGCTCGGCGTCGCGGGTGTGCAGGGCAACGGGCAGACCGAACTCATCGAGGCGGTCATGGGGCTGCGTCCGGTGCTCGCCGGCACGATCAGCCTCGACGGCCAGCGGGTCGACGGCTGGAGCACCAAGAAGGTGCTGCGCGCCGGGGTCGGCTACGTCCCCGAGGACCGCAGCGTCGACGGCCTGGTCAAGGAGTTCAGCGTCGCGGAGAACCTGGTGCTGGACATCTACGACCGACCGCCCTTCGGCAGCGGGTTGTCGCTCAAGCCGGACGCGATCGCGAAGTCGGCGCAGGAGCGGATCGACCAGTTCGACGTCCGGACCTCGTCGGCCCAGGCACCGGTGGGCACGCTCTCCGGCGGCAACCAGCAGAAGGTGATCGTGGCGCGGGAGCTGTCCCGGCCGCTCAAGCTCTTCATCGCCGCCCAGCCCACCCGGGGCGTGGACGTCGGTTCGATCGAGTTCATCCACAGCCAGGTCATCCGCGAGCGCGACGTGGGCACCGCCGTGCTGGTGGTCTCCAGTGAACTCGACGAGGTGATCGGGCTGGCCGACCGGATCGCGGTGATGTATCGCGGACGGGTCATCGGCATCGTCGGCCCGGACACCCCGCGCAAGGAGATCGGTCTGCTGATGGCGGGCATCAGCCCCGACGCGACCGGCGGCTCACCGGACAGCACCGCCGCCGCCGACGGCACCGCCGCGGCGACCAGCGACCCGGACGAACCGGCGGTGACCGACGCGGACGCGGTGAGCGCCGACGGCACGACCGCGACCACCGACCGCGACGTCACGGCCACCACCGACGGCGTGGCCCCGGCCCCCGAGGGTCCCGGCAACGAGGACGGCAAGGCATGAGCGAGCCCAGCGAGCGAATCATCAGGCTCAGTGCGGTGGTGCCTCATGACGGTACGGAGCGAAGCGGAGTGCCGGCATGAGCGAGCCCAGCGAGCGAATCATCAGGCTCAGTGCGGTGGTGCCTCATGACGGTACGGAGCGAAGCGGAGTGCCGGCATGAGCGAGCCAATCCCACAGCCTGGCTCGCCGGACAAGGAACCGGCGAGCGAGGAGCAGGCCAACCGGACCGCGATCGGCAACACCGAGCGCGCCGAGACGGCCACCACCGGGCAGCCCCCGCAGGAACGACCCACCCTGGGCCGGCTGTTCCTGGAGAACCTGTGGGCGGCCAACACGTTCACCGTGACGCTGCTGTCGCTGGTGCTGGCGATGCTGGTCGGCGCCATCCTCATGATCATTTCTGATCCGGACGTGCTGGCCACCTACGCCTACTTCACCGCCCGGCCCGGCGACGCGCTCAACGCGAGCTGGACGCTGGTCAGCGAGGCGTACGCGAACCTGTTCAAGGGCAGCGTCTTCGACCCGGCCGCCACCACGGTCAACGCGGCGCTGAGCCCGATCTCGGAGACGCTCACCTACACCGCGCCGCTGGTCTTCACCGGTCTGTCGGTGGCGCTGGCGTTCCGGGGCGGTCTGTTCAACATCGGTGCCCAGGGCCAGGCCACCATGGGCGTGATCCTGGCCGCGCTGGCCGGATTCCTGCTGCCGCTGCCGCCCGGGCTGCACCTGCTGGTCGCCGTCCTGGCCGGTGCGGTCGGCGGCGCGATCTGGGGTTTCATTCCCGGCATCCTCAAGGCGCGGACCGGCGCGCACGAGGTGATCAACACGATCATGCTCAACTACATCGCGGTCTACTTCCTGACCTGGCTGATCGTGCAGAACGGCGTGCAGGACCCGAATCGCACCGACGCGATCAGTCGGCCGGTGGACGCCTCCGCCCAACTGCCGCGCCTGTTCGGGGACGGGCTGCGGGCGCACGCCGGGATCATCCTCGCCGTGCTGGCCACCCTCGCGGTCGCCTGGCTGCTCAACCGCTCCACGCTCGGCTTCGAGCTACGTGCGGTGGGTGCCAACCCGGACGCCGCCCGCACCGCCGGCATCAGCGTCACCCGGACGTACGTGCTGATCATGGTCTTCGCCGGGGCGCTGGCCGGACTGGGCGGTTCGCAGATGGTGCTCGGCACCACCGCCGCCGCACTGACCCCGCTGGTGGTCGCGCAGATCGGCTTCGACGGCATCCTGGTCGCCCTGCTCGGCCGGGTGAAACCGTGGGGTGTGGCGCTGGCCGCGCTGCTGTTCGGCGCGTTGCAGGCCGGCGGCAACCGGATGCAGTCGTACTCGGGGATCTCGCTGGAGCTGGTCACCGTGCTCCAGGCGCTGATCGTCATCTTCATCGCCGCGCCGGCCCTGGTGAAGGCGATCTTCCAGCTCCGGGCGGCGCGGGCCGCCCGGTTGCAGACGAGCCTCGCGAAGGGCTGGTGAGGCATGTCCACCATGGCAGTCCCCGACGTCGCGGTCGCGCAGGTCGACGAGGGTTTCTGGACCCGTACCCGCAAGGTGGGCCTGGTGCTGCTGGCCCTCGGCCTGCTGGCCACCGTGCTGTTCGGCGCGCTCGCCACCGGTGAGCAGGCCCGCTTCACGCTGAGCGAGGACTCCGCCGGGGCCGCGCTGGAGATCCACGGGACGGTCGGCGCGATCCTCTTCGGACTGATCACGTTGGCCGCCGGGGCGGCGATGCTGGCCGGTCTGCCGAAACGGTGGTTCGTCCCGGTGCTCGCCGTCGGCCTGGTCGGCTTCGTGCTCTCCTTCCTCTGCTGGCAGGTCTCCGCCGCACCGACCGGGCAGAACTTCATGCCGCTGGTCAACATCGTGCGCGGCACGTTCCTGCTCGCCCTGCCGCTGATCTTCGGTGCGCTGGCCGGTGTGCTCTGCGAGCGCTCCGGCGTGGTCAACGTCGCCATCGAGGGCCAGTTGCTGATGGGCGCGTTCAGCGGCGCGCTCTTCGGCAGCATCAGCGGCAGCGTCTGGGTGGGTCTGGTCGCCGCCGCGATCGGCGGCGCGTTCATCTCGCTGCTGCTCGCCGTGTTCTGCATCCGCTACCTGGTCGACCAGGTGGTCATGGGCATCGTGCTGAACCTGCTCGCGGTCGGCATCACCGGCTTCCTCTACGAGCGGCTGATGCAGACCGACGCCGCGCGCTACAACAGCGCTCCCCGGTTCAGCAACTGGGAGATCCCGCTGCTCTCCGACATCCCGGTCCTCGGGCCGGCGCTGTTCCGGTCCAGCATCTTCCTCTACCTCGCCCTGCTGCTGGTGCTCGTGATCCACATCGCGCTGTTCCGCACCCGGTGGGGTCTGCGGACCCGGTCGGTCGGCGAGCACCCGACGGCGGCGGACACCCTGGGCGTGAAGGTGCTGCGGGTGCGCTACCGCAACGTGCTGCTGGCCGGTGTGGTCGCCGGCATCGGTGGGGCGTCGTACACGCTGGCGCTCTACTCGTTCACCAAGAACATGATCGGCGGTAAGGGCTTCATCGCCCTGGCCGCACTGATCTTCGGCCGGTGGAGCCCGACGGGGGCGCTGCTAGCGGCGCTCTTCTTCGGCTTCGCCGACCAGTTGGCCACCTACCTGGGCGCGATCAACAGCATCATCCCCGGCCAGTTCCTGGCCATGCTGCCGTACCTGGCGACGATCCTGGCGGTGGCCGGGCTGGTCGGCCGGGTCCGGGCACCCGCCGCCGACGGCAAGCCGTACATCAAGGGCTGATCCAGGGGAGCGCAGCATGGAGATCGACTGGGCGCGGTTGCGCGCCGCCGCCACCGAGGTCATGCGGCACGCGTACGTGCCGTACTCGAAGTTCCCGGTGGGCGCGGCGGCACTGGTCGACGACGGCCGGGTCGTGGTCGGCTGCAACGTCGAGAACGCCGCGTACGGTGTGGTGCTCTGCGCCGAGTGCGGCGTGGTCTCCTCGCTGCACGCCACCGGCGGTGGCCGGATCGTCGCGCTGTCCTGCGTCGACGCCACCGGCGAGCCGCTGATGCCGTGCGGGCGCTGCCGGCAACTGCTCTGGGAACAGGGCGGGCCGGAGTGCCTGATCGAGGCCAAGGACGGTCCGCTGCGGATGGCGGAACTGCTGCCGCACGCCTTCGACGTGGCCGACCTCGACGCGGTCACCCGGGAACGGCCGGTGCCGGTGGTTCCCGACCGGCTCGCCGCCTGGCGGGGACGCGGCACCGTCTTCGTGCACCCCGACCTCTCCGCCGGCCAGCAGATCTGGACGGCCTACTGGGAACGGTCGGCCGGCGACGACGCGGGCGCCGAGACCGGGGTGCTGGAGGAAGCGCCGAGCTGGAACGATCCGGCGGAGGCGATCACCTGGGGGTTGGCGCGTACGCCCCGGGTCGTGGTGGTGGACGCGTCGGGCACGATCTTCTGGGCCGGTGAGGGTGAGCCGCCGGTGGAGATTCCGGTTCGCTGGGGTGGTTGATCTTGGTGCGGGGGCCGGGGGCCGACCGTGCCCGGCTCCGGGCGGTCAGGCTTGATCCCTGCGCCGGGCACGGTCGGCCCCCGGCCCGACGGGCGTGCGGCTTGTGCGTCTGCTGCGGGACGACGGGTTGAGCGGAATCGGCGGGGGTCGACCGCGGCGTGGGTGGGCGGTGGTGACTTGTGGAGGGATGGGGTTCAGAGGTGAGTGTGTTTACTGCGGTTGATGTGATTCGGGTGAAGCGGGATGGGGGTGTGCTCTCCGACGCGCAGATCGACTGGGTGGTGGACGCGTACACCCGGGGGGCGGTGGCCGACGAGCAGATGTCGGCGCTGGCCATGGCGATCCTGCTGAACGGGATGACCGGGCCGGAGATCGCCCGGTGGACGGCCGCGATGATCGCCAGCGGCGAGCGGCTGGACCTGTCGTCGGTGTCCCGGCCGACCGTGGACAAGCACTCGACCGGCGGCGTCGGTGACAAGATCACCCTGCCGCTCACCCCGTTGGTGGCCGCCTGCGGCGCGGCGGTGCCGCAGCTCTCCGGGCGCGGCCTCGGGCACACCGGCGGCACGCTGGACAAGCTGGAGTCGATCCCGGGCTGGCGGGCCGCGCTCAGCAACGAGGAGTTCACCGCCCAACTGCGCGATCTCGGGGCGGTGGTCTGCGCCGCCGGGTCGGGGCTGGCCCCGGCCGACCGCAAGCTGTACGCGCTGCGTGACGTCACCGGCACGGTGGAGGCGATCCCGCTGATCGCCAGCTCGATCATGAGCAAGAAGATCGCCGAGGGCACCGGTGCGCTGGTCCTCGACGTGAAGGTCGGCTCCGGCGCGTTCATGAAATCCGTCGACGACGCCCGCGAACTGGCCCGGACCATGGTGGAGCTGGGTGGCGCGCACGGCGTCCGCACGGTCGCCCTGCTCACCGACATGTCGACGCCGCTCGGCCTGGCCATCGGCAACGGGGTCGAGGTGACCGAGTCGGTCGAGGTGCTGGCCGGTGGCGGCCCGGCCGACGTGGTGGAACTGACGCTGGCGCTGGCCCGGGAGATGCTCGACGCCGCCGGGCTGCCCGACGCCGATCCCGCCGCCGCACTGCGCGACGGGCGCGCGATGGACGTGTGGCGGTCGATGATCCGCGCGCAGGGCGGTGACCCCGACGCGCCCATGCCCACCGCGCCCGAGGTCGAGGTGGTACGCGCCGAGACGGACGGCTACGTCGCGACCGTCGACGCGTACGCCATGGGGGTGGCCGCGTGGCGGCTCGGCGCCGGGCGGGCCCGCAAGGAGGACCCGGTCAGCGTGCCCGCCGGTGTGCTGTTGCACAAGCGGCCCGGTGACCCGGTCCGGGCCGGTGACCCCCTCTACGAGCTGCGGTCGGAGACTCCGGAGAGGATTCCGGCGGCGCTGGCGGAGGCGGCCCGCGCGGTGACTCTCGCGGCCACACCGCCGGCCACCGTTCCGTTGGTGCTCGAACGGGTGGAGTGAGTCCACCCTGGTCGCGCCCCATGGTGCCGGGCCGGTCTGGCCGCTATCCTCGCAGGCCAGGGGGGACTACTCGGCGCCCGAGACATCACGACCAGACAGGGATGTTGCCGTGATCGTGCCTGCTCCCGACCCCCGTGAGGTGCGTGAAGCGAGCCTGGAGGAGCTGTCCCGGCTGCGACTGCCGTTGCCGCCGCCGCAGTTCCCGCTGGTGTGGGAGCCCGGTGACGAGATCGAGTTGCGGCCGACTCCGGAGGTCGAGGCGCGGATCGCCGTGCTGCACCTGATCCAGGCGCGTTGCTTCGGCATGCCGCCGCAGGCGGCGATGAGCTGGTTGCTGGCGTCGCACCTGCTGGAGATGGTCACCCCGCCGGAGTTCCAGTTCGTCACCGGCGCCAAGGGCGACCACCGCTCGTTCGTGCTGCATCACGACGCGCTGTTCGCCCTGACCTGGGTACTCGGCCTGACCAAACAGCTCGACCCCACGCTGCCGGTGGACGAGCGGCTGGTGGAGCGCCTGCCGAACATCGTCGAGGGGGAGACCTTCCGGCGCTGGCAGGCCCGCATCCTGACCGCGCCGCAGCATCCGGCCGACGCCGCCGCCCTGCTCGACCTGCACTACTGCCTGGACTGGGCGTACCTGGAGGTGAGCCGGGCCGGGCGGTTGTTGCCGGGGCTGGTGGACGCCAACGCCATCGGCCAGCGCCGCTGGGCTCTGGAGTGGGCGGTGATGCTGCGCGGGCCGTACCATGACGAGCCGCCCGGCTGGGAAGAGGTCGACCTCTCCACCTAGGGCCGTGGGCGGTACACGCCGAGCCGGACCGCGACGGTCACCCGGACCGGCTCGCCGAGGGCGGCGATCCGGTCGGCCAGCCCGCCCGGGTCGGTGTGCCAGGCACTCGGGCCCATGCCGACGAGCGTGGCGACCTCCGGACCGGCCAGGCTCAGTTCCTGCCGGTGCTCGGTCTGCGACTCCTCGACGAAGTGCCCGCCGAGGCCGGCGGCGATCCGGTCCGCCTTGGCCGGGTCGACCCGGAGCAGGTCGAGCGCGTCGACCAGTTCGGTGAGGTGGTCGGCCTCCGGCGTCACCACCAGCAGCCGCCCGGTCGGTGCGAGAACCCGGTGGAACTCGGCGCCGTTGCGCGGCGCGAAGACGTTCAGCAGCAGCGCCGTCGAGGCGTCCGCCAGCGGCAGGCGCTGCCAGGTGTCGGCGACCGCCGCGGTGATCCGGGGGTGCGCCCGGGCGGCCCGGCGCAGCGCCGGCTTGGAGACGTCCAGGGCGAGACCGACGGCCGCCGGCAGCGCCGCCAGCACCGCGGCGAGGTGCCGACCGGTGCCGGCGCCCGCCTCCACCACCAGCGGGTACGCCCCGGCGGCGTCGGTCGGGGCACCCGGGTGCGGGGCGGCGACCTCCTCGGTGACGCGGGTGCCGGCGTCGGCGAGGGCGGTGGAGATCAGGTCGTAGTGGCCGGCGGCGAGGAAGTCCGCCCGTGCGGCGATCATCTCCGCGCTGTCCCCGCCGTGCGGGGCGCGGCCGGCGAGCAGGTTGACGTAGCCCTGTCGGGCGATGTCGAAGCTGTGTCGGCGCGGGCACCGCAGCACGCGGGCGGCACCGGTGGACACCTCGCCCAGGGGGTCTGCGCAGACCGGGCAGCGCAGTCGCGCGACGACGCGAGGGTCCATCACCACAGCAGGTCGCAGGCCAGATCCACGCTCCCGAGCGTACCCAGCGGTCCGCTGCGGACTAGGGTCTGGTCATGGCCGCGAACATCGGGTACGAGGACATCGTCAAGGCACCGAAGGCGTTGCTGCACGACCACCTGGACGGCGGTCTGCGGCCCGCGACGATCGTCGAGCTGGCCGCCGAGGTCGGTCACGAGCTGCCCACCACCGACCCGGCGGAGCTGGGGCGCTGGTTCGTGGCGGCGGCCGACTCGGGTTCGCTGGAGCGCTACCTGGAGACGTTCGCGCACACCGTGGCCGTGATGCAGACCGCCCCGGCGCTGCGGCGGGTGGCCCGGGAGTGCGCGCTGGACCTGGCCGCCGACGGGGTCGTCTACGCGGAGGTGCGCTTCGCCCCGGAGCAGCACCTGGAACGCAACCTGAGCCTGGACGAGGTGGTCGAGGCGGTGTTGGCCGGGTTCGTCGAGGGCAGTGCGCTCGCCGCCGAGGCCGGTACGCCGATCCGGGTCGGCACCCTGCTCACCGCGATGCGGCACGCGGCGCGGTCGCAGGAGATCGCGGAGCTGGCGGTCCGGCATCGCGACCACGGGGTGGTGGGGTTCGACATCGCCGGTGCCGAGGCGGGTTTCCCGCCCACCCGGCACCTGGACGCCTTCGAGTACCTCCAGCGGGAGAACTTCCACTTCACGATCCACGCCGGTGAGGCGTTCGGGCTGCCCTCCATCTGGCAGGCGATCCAGTGGTGCGGGGCCGACCGGCTGGGCCACGGCGTACGCATCGTGGACGACATCACCGTCGGCGCAGAGCCGGTGCTCGGTCGGCTGGCCGCGTACGTGCGGGACAAGCGGATCCCGTTGGAGCTCTGCCCGTCGTCCAACGTGCAGACCGGTGCCGTCGCGTCGATCGCCGAGCACCCCATCGGGCTGCTGCGTGACCTGCGGTTCCGGGTCACCGTGAACACCGACAACCGGCTGATGAGCGGCACCTCGGTGTCCCGCGAGATGGCGCTGCTCTGCGAGGCGTTCGGCTACGGCTGGCGCGAGGTGCAGTGGTTCACCATCAACGCGATGAAGAGCTCCTTCATCCCGTTCGACGAACGGCTCCGGATCATCGACGAGGTCATCAAGCCCGCGTACGCCAAACTGCTGGCCTGAGCGCCCGACACCGGTCTCAGCGGGCTGGTGGATGACCGGGGCGGTGCAGACCGGCGACCTGACGCAGGATCTCCCGGGCCCGGGCGGCCTCGGCACCCAGCCCGGTCTGGCGGCGCAGCACCGCCGGCTCGGCCCGCAACAGCGTCACGCCCCGCCGCAGTAGTACCCGGGGACCCTTGCGCTGCTCGGCCAGGTCGCGGGCCAGCCGACGGAGGAAGGTCGCCCCGCGTGGCCGGCGCAGCGCGTACGCCCCGGCGACCAGGCCCCGGAGTCGGCATTCCTCGACGATCTCCGCGGCGAAGATCCCTTCGGCCACGAAAAGTGGCGAATCGGCCAGCTCGAACGGCCGAGTGGCCACCCGCCGGTCCTCATTGATGGCGTACACGGGGACGTCTGCCCGACCGTGCCTCGCCAGTCGGGTTATCACCTCAACGGCCGTTTCGGCGTCCCAGGAAGCGGGCGACTCCCAGTCGATCTGGCCATCTCGGCGCGGTAACGATGGGTCATCGCCATTCTTGTAGAAATCGTCCAAACAGAGCACTGGCAGCCCGGTTTGTCGCGCTACGTATGACTTTCCAGAGCCGGATGGGCCGGCGAGCAGGACAACTCGGTGCGGGGGTTCCATTACCTTCAGTGACTCCGAACGGACGGACCGCGATCAAATTGCGTCAACATCTCATCACACCTTTGGCTGGGGCCAACCTGGGCTTTCTCTTTCCCCAGAGGCGTGATGGAATCTCGGATGGTCCGACCCGCCGGGTCGGCTGCTGGGCGTTGTCCGTAAGACAACGCGGACGCTGCAATCACGAGGGCGGTGACGTGAGCAAACGACCGAAGACGGCAGGCTCCTTCCTGTCGCGTATGGGTCGGCCGGTCGGTCGGCTCCGCGACATGCCGATCTGGTCCAAGCTCGGTCTCATCATGATCGTGCCGACCATCGCCACGGTCGTCGTGGGCACCAGTGGTCTGGTCGACCACCTGGACTCGCTCAGCGACGCCAACCGGGCCGGCGACCTCGCCGAACTCATCGGGCACTCCGGTGCGCTGGTGGACGGTCTGCAGGACGAGCGGACGGCTGCCGTCCTGCTCCTCGGCCTGGAGCCGCAGTCGGCCGGGCAGGCCGAGTCGGAGGAGAAGAAGAACGCCTCCGCGCTCTACAGCGAGGTCTCCGGCGCTGTGGACCGGGCCACGGACCCCTACTCGTCGCAGCGCTCCGACCTGACCGACCTGCCGCCCAGCCTCCAGGAGTTGCTGACGCAGATCGACGAGCGGCTCGGCGACCTGCCCGGCACCCGGAGCCAGGTGATCAACGGTAAGTTCAAGATCACCGATACGCTCCAGTCCTACGACGAGCTGATCAACCAGCTGCTCTCCGTGCGGGACTCGGCCAGCCAGCTCGCCGGTGACAACGACCTGAGTGACCGGATGCGCGCCTCGGCCGCCGTCGCGCGGGAGAAGGAGTGGCTCTCCGTCCGCCGGGTGGTCGTGCACCGCGCCCTGATCCAGGGCGGCATGAGCGCGACCCTGCGCACCGACTACATCTCCAGCGAGACCGGCCAGCAGCAGGCGCAGCAGAGCTTCAACGCGGTCGCCACCGAGTCCGAGGCGGAGTTCCACGCCCAGACCATCGGTGGTGGTGACCGGCGGCAGGCGACGATCTACATCAGCCAGGTCAACGCCGACGCCTCCGCGAACCTCGCCGGCCTCTCCTTCACGCCGCAGGAGTGGGACGCGGCGCTGGTCGCCAACGGCAATCTGATCCGGTCGGTGGAGTCCAAGTTCGACTCGGACGTCGCCGCCGAGGCCGCCAACCTCCGCTCCGACGTGCAGCGGCAGGTGTTCCTGGAGACCGGCCTGCTGCTGACCACGCTGCTGTTCGCCATCTTCCTGGCGTTCCTGGTGGCCCGCTCGATGGCCCGCTCGCTGCGGGAGCTCCGGCAGGGCGCGCTCTCCATCGCCCAGTACGGCCTGCCCCAGGCGGTGGCCCGGCTGCGTGACCCGCAGGTCACCGGCCAGCTCTCCCCGATGCAGTTGGCCAACCAGATCGCCGAGCCGCTGCCGGTCCGCAGCAAGGACGAGTTCGGGCAGGTGACCGAGGCGTTCAACGCCGTCCACCTGGAGGCGGTCCGGACCGCCGCCGAGCAGGCCGCCCTGCGGGCGTCCGTCGCGACCATGTTCGTCAACCTCGCCCGCCGTTCCCAGATCCTGGTCGACCGGCTGATCGGTCACCTCGACCGGCTGGAGCGCGGCGAGGAGGACCCGGACCGCCTGGCCGAGCTGTTCCAGCTCGACCACCTGGCCACCCGGATGCGCCGTAACGACGAGAACCTCCTGGTCCTCGCCGGCGCGGACTCGACCCGTGTGCAGCGGGAGCCGGCTGCGCTGATCGACGTGCTCCGGGCCGCCCAGTCCGAGGTCGAGCACTACACCCGGATCGAGTTCGGCGTCATCGACCGGGACATCGAGGTCGCCGCGCACGCCGTCAACGACCTGGTCCACCTGGTCGCCGAGCTGTTCGACAACGCGACCGCCTTCTCCCCGCCGGACTCCCAGGTGCTGGTGGAGGCCCGTCGGGTCGGTGACCGCGCCTCGCTGTACGTCGAGGACCGGGGCATCGGTATCAGCGCGGAGCAGCTGACCGACCTCAACGAGCGCCTCGCCACGCCGCCGCAGGTGGACGTCGCGGTCTCCCGGATGATGGGCCTGGTCGTGGTCGCCCGGCTGGCGTCCCGGCACACCGTCCGCGTGGAGCTGCGTCCCGGCAACGACCGGGGCACCGTCGCCGACGTCACGCTGCCCCCGACCGTGCTCGTGCCGCGTGGGCTGTCCGGCCGTGGGCAGCAGCCCGCCGCGCTGCCTCCCGCCGGCCCGCCGCCCGGCCCGGCCCCCGCGTTCGGCGGCATGCCGCCGATGGGCAACAACGGCAACGGTCCGGGCATGCCGGCGGCTCCCGCCCCGCGTCCCGGTGGCTCCGGCAACCAGGTGACCCTGGGCGGGCGACCCTTCGACCCGGCCAGCCGCAACGGTGCCGGCACGCCGGGCTCCATGGCCGGTGCCGGCAACCTGCCCGCCTGGTCGGACCTGACCGGTGCCAGCGGCGTCCCCGGCGGCAACAACTTCGCGTCGCGTACGTCCAACGGGTCGTCGCACGACCCGCTGCCGCAGCGCCGCCACACCGACGAGTCGAACCCGGGGCAGCAGCCGACCATCCCGCGTCAGCTTTCGAGCAGCCCGGAGGCGGCTCCCTACACGCCGCCCGCGGTGTCCGCCCCGCCGGTGCCGCCGATCTCGTCGCCGCCGGTCTCGGGTACGCCGTACTCCGCGCCGCCGGTCTCCGGCGCTCCGGTCTCGGGCTCCCCGGTCTCGGGCGCGCCCGGCGGGTTGCCGCAGCGGCCCGTGTCGCCGGGCACCGGTTACCAGCAGTCGGCACCTCCGGCCTGGCCGCCGGTGGCCGGGGAGACGGCCGCCCCGGCGGTGCCCGAGCGGCTGGCCGCCGCGCTGGACATGACCACCGAGCTGCCCCGGGTGTCGCGCCCGGCGCCGCAGCAGACGCCGTCCGCCTGGCCCGCCTCGGCGCCGCAGCCCCAGCCGACCACGCCCACGCCGCCGCAGGCACAGAACCGGCAGCGGTACGCGGATGAGACGATGGAGCTGCCGATCTTCCGGGAGCTGGAGTCCGCGTGGTTCCGCACCCGTCGTCCGGGGCCGGAGGAGTCGGCCGGGGCCCGCCAACCGGCGGCCAACGGTGCCACGACCCAGCAGATCACCGCGATCGACGCCACGGGTCGGCCCGCACCGCAGACCCCGAGCGCGACGACAGGTAACGCACCGATGGCAGAGACACCGACGGCCGCAGGCGCGCCCGGCGGGAACGGTGGGTTCCGTCCCGGCGGCGAGAACAGGCCCTCGTACCGGCCCGCGCCTCAGGATAGTGTGTGGCAGACTGCGGCCGACGACGGTTGGCGGGCCGCCAGCGCGGCCAGCCAGGCACCGGTCGCCGCCACCGCCACCACGCAGACCGGGCTGCCGAAGCGTACGCCGATGGCCCAGCTCGTGCCGGGTGCGGTGGAGAAGCCGGCGGCCACGGTGCAGAAACGCAACCCCGAGTCGGTGCGCGGTCTGCTCTCCGCCTACCACCGGGGTGTCCAGCGGGGACGTAACCACCCGTCGGACAGCAACCCGACCGGCCCGGAGGGAACTTCGGGCGGGCAGCAATCCTCGCAGTCTGGCTCAGGCCCGGTGGCCGGGAGCGGGCAGAAGGAGCAAGAAGGATGACTAGTACGCAGGATCTCGGTTGGCTGTTGGCCAACTTCGCCGATCGGGTACCCGGTGTCGCCCACGCGGTCGCCGTCTCCGCGGACGGCCTGCTCCTGGCGTCGTCACGAGACCTTCCGCGGGACCGGGCGGACCAGCTGGCGGCGATCGCCTCCGGCCTGGTCAGCCTGACCCAGGGTGCGGCCCGCTGTTTCGAGGGAGGGGCGGTGCTGCAGACCGTGGTCGAGATGGACAACGGCTTCCTGTTCCTGATGTCGATCTCCGACGGCTCGTCGTTCGCGGTCCTCGCCGCGCGCGCCAGTGACGTCGGACAGGTCGGGTACGAGATGGCCCTGCTCGTGGACCGGGTGGGCGACGCGCTGACCCCGGCGCCACGTACCGCCGTCGGGATGATGGGCTGATCGTCGCGCCAGCCGGTGGGGCGGGCGAGGCGCGAACACTACATACGAGGAGTAGCGCCGGCGCGAGCCGGTGCCGGGTACGAAGGAGGTGAGCGGCGACATGGCCGATCGTGACGAGCCGACCGGCGCTTTGGTCCGTCCATACGCCGTAACCCGCGGTCGTACCCGTCCTCGCCTCGACATCGCCTTGGAGGCGCTGGTCGAGACCACGGTGCGCGGTCGGGCCGTTGCCACAGGCAACGGCGGACAAGGCCGAGAGCACCAGTACATCGCCGCGCTGTGTGACGGACGTGTGCAGTCGCTCGCCGAGATCGCGGCGCGCATGCAACTTCCGCTCGGCGTGGCCCGGGTGCTCATCGCCGACATGGCGACGGACGGCCTGGTCGCGGTCCACGAGCCGACCACCCTGGACGACTCGGACGACGCGGTGGGCACTGAATTGCTGGAGAGGGTGCTGAGTGGACTTCGCAGGCTCTGACATGTCGCACCGTCCGCCGACTCCGAGCGGGCGCGTGACGTCGGCGAAGATCGTTATCGCCGGTGGATTTGGCGTCGGCAAGACGACGCTGGTCGGCTCGGTCTCGGAGATCACGCCGCTGACCACCGAGGCCATCATGACGTCCGCCGGTGTCGGCGTCGACGACACCCGGCAGGTGCCGGGTAAGACGACGACCACGGTGGCCATGGACTTCGGTCGTATCTCGATCGATCGTGACCTGATCCTGTACCTCTTCGGTACGCCGGGTCAGACCCGTTTCTGGTTCATGTGGGATGAACTGGTCCGGGGCGCGATCGGCGCGGTCGTGCTGGTGGACACCCGCCGGTTGGCGGACTGCTTCGCGGCGATCGACTTCTTCGAGCACCGGCGGCTGCCGTACCTGGTGGCCATCAACTGCTTCGACGGCATGCAGTACCACGATCCGCAGGACGTCCGGGACGCGCTCGCGATCTCCAGCGACGTCCCCGTGGTGGCCTGTGACGCCCGGAACCGCGAGTCGACGAAGCACGTGCTGATCTCGCTGGTCGAGTACGTGCTCACGATGCGCCGTACCCGGGCCGTCGCACCCGCCTGACGATCGGCTGCCGCGCCCGGTGTCGACCAGGACGACACCGGGCGCGCAATGCTGTCCGTGACCCGGTCGGCGGCTCAGCTCAGACGGTTCCAGGCGCCGGCGTCGACCCGGTAGACGCCGAGCGAGTGACGCTCCATGCCGCTGTGCCGGATGGGCGTGAACGAGTACATGCCCGCCATCCCGTCGGTCACCTGGTTCTGCAGGTACGCCCGGAGTCGCCCCCGGTCCACGCTGGAGGCCAGCCGGGCCGCCGTGGTGATCAGCAGCAGGGCGTCCGAGGCGTACGGGGCGAAACCGTTGTAGGCGCCGTGCTCGCGGATGTACCGCGAGACCAGGTCACGGTACGCACGCCCGGCGGCGCTGCTGTTGGCGATGGTGGAGCCGCCCAGCGACGACGGGTGGACGGCGTACGCCCCCTCCACCGCGCGCAGGTTGGCGTCCTCGAGCGTCTCCTCGGCGACCGCCCCGGCGTCGAAGAACAGTTTCCCGTCGTGTCCGGCCCGGCGCAGAGCGCGTGCGGCGGCTCCGGAGCGGGGTGCGGTGGCCCAGACCACCACGGCGTCCGATCGGGCCGCCACGGCGCGCTCGGTGGCGCGGGTGATGCCGGCGGACGATGCGGGGAGCCGCGCCGTACGGACCAACCCCACACCTGCGGTACGCAGTGCGCCGGTCATGGCGCGCACCCCCGAGTCACCGTGCAGCCCGGTCTCGGCCAGCAGCACGACTCGGCGTAGCCCTTCGGCGTCGACGAGCTGGGCCAGCCGACGGGCCACGTCCCCGGCGTCCGGGGTGACCTTGTAGACGAAGGCCCGCTGGGCCAACGGCACGGTGATCGAGTCGCCGAAGGCCAGCGACACGAACGGCAGGCGCAGCTCCTGTGCCACCTCGATGACCGACATCGAGGTCTCCGCCAGCGTGCCCCCGACCAGGGCGTGCACGTCCTCGCGCCGACCCAGCTCGGCGGCCTGCTCGGCGGCGAGGCGAGGATCGCTGCGGTTGTCGCGCAGCTCCAGGCGTACGGTCCGGCGGAGGTTGCCGACCTGTACGCCCTTGTCGTTGAGGGTGGCCGCGCTGATCGTCAGGGCCCGCTGCTGGGCCACTCCGAGGGCCGCACCCGACCCGCTCAGCTCCAGCGTCGCCCCGACGACCAGCTCCTGATCCGGGGTCGGCCGGGTGACGGCGTCGCGTCGCTCCCGGTCCCGTCCGCAGGCGCTGAGCAGCAGAGTGCTCGCCGTCGCGGCGAGTACTCCCCGTCGGGTCAGCACGGATCGACTGGTTGCCGGTGTCGCCATGAGTCGCCTTCCCCCGCCCGGCGACCTGCCGCCGGCTGTTCCGCCGGTATGCTCCCGGCCCCGTCGACCCGACGTCAAATCATCCGGGTGTGGGTAGGAACACGCAGGTGAGCGGGGGTATGGCGGGCGTCAGGACCGGTAGCCGGCGGAACGGTACTCGTACTCCCGGTCGTCGTCGCGCTCGCCGGTGTCCCGGGTGAAGTCCCAACCACCGGCGGACTCCCGGCCCGGTCGGCCACCGACCGCGAAACCGCCGATCTCCTGCCCGCGACGCCAGCCGCGGAAGTAGCCGGTGGTGTTCTCGGCGAGGCTGGCCGCGTCCCGGACGATGCGCAGCGGACGCTCCTCGCGCAGCGGTGAGCCGGGCACCAGGTTGGCCTGGGGCACCCGCTTGGGCAACCCGGCCCCGGTCGCGTCACCCACCGCCGGACGGGCGGCCTGTTCGGCGGCCTCCCACCCGGTGTCGGCCATGCTGGACCAGTCCAGGTCGGCGCTCTCGCCGTGTCCGACGAACCAGGCGGACCTGGCCTGAGCGAAGATCAGCAGGTCGCCGTCGCCCTCGTCGGAGACCGGCGGCGGCCGGTGCTCCACCGAAGGCTCCGCACGACGGGTCGGCGGGGTGAGGTCCAACCGCTCCACCGGCCGGCCGTCACGTGCCGGACCACCCCGGTCGACCAGCCGCAGCGGCGGGTTCTCCTGGGCCGACTCGGCGGAGTTGCGCAGGGCGCGGTCGGCCAGCGGCGGAGGCTCGACCAGTCGCAGCACCGGCGGCTCCGGCGGCAGGTCGTCGGCGAGCCACGGAGGGGTCACCCGACGCTCGACGCCGAGGTCGGCGGGCGGCTGCGGTGCCTCGTGCCGCTTCCGGTCGTCGTAGGCGGAGGTGACCACCGGGTTGAGCGGCGACGTGACGTCCGCCGGGTTCTCCGGGTTGTTCACCAGCGGCCAGTTGGCCCGCGATCCCGGGGGGGCCGCCGGCTCCTGGTCGGGCCGGGGCGCCGGCACCGGAACGCTGAGGTCGGTGGCGCTGAATCCGCCGGTCGGCGGTTCGCCGCCGTTGGTCTTCGGGCGGGGCGGGATGATCGTGCGCTGCCGCTCGGCCCGCGCGCTGTTGATCGCCGCGGTGGTGAGCGTCGGCCGGAACGGCTCGCCCGCCTCGGCGGGCGGCACCGTCCCACGCTGCGCGGGCGCGATCGGCGTGATGCCGGGCGGCGGCGGGGGCGGCGCCGAGATCGGACGATTGGTCGGACCGTCGATCCGCGACGGGAGGGACTCGGCGTGCGTCGGCGGCGCGGAGACCGGCGGGCCGGCCATCGCGGCCGGGGTCAGCGGCGTGGGTGCGACGGGCGGTGGCGCGAGCGGTGCCGGGGCCGTCGGCGGCGGGCCGAGCGGACGCGGCGACGCGGGACCGCTGCCGGGCTGCGGCTCGGGGCGGCTGCGGCGGCCACCGCCGGCCGGCTCGGGGCCGGTGGGGCGGACCGGGCGCAGGCCGGGGGCGGGAGCGGGAGCAGGTGCGGCGGCGGTGGGGGTGGAGGCCAGTTCACCCACCGGCTCGCCACGCCGGGCGGCGGCCCGACGACCGGCGGCCGGCGTGGGGGTCGCGGTGCGGGCGTGCAGGGCGCCGACCAGCGCCTCGCAACCGGCGTCGCAGGCCCGGACCGAGGCGACCGCCTGGCGGATCGTCTCGGCGGCGGCGGAGGTGAGTGCCCGGTTGACCGTGGACCGGCGCGGCGTCTCGGAGATCGCCACCCGCAGCGCGGTGACCGCCTCGTCGATCGCCTCCGCCTCGCCCGCGCCCTCCGCCGCGAGCTGTGCGGTGACGGCGTCGGCGGTGACCGCCGCGTCGCGACCGCGCCCTGCGGCGTCGGTGAGCATGCCCGGCTCGGGCAGGGCGTCCAGCACCGCCAGCGGGATCGAGTCGGCCGGATCCGGGTAGGCGCGCAACGCGGCCGGGTAGAGCTCGCGCAGCACCTCGCGCAGCGCGACCGCAGCGGAGTGCCGGCCGGTGGCCAGGGCGGCGTGCGCCGCGAGCACCTGCTTGTAGCCGGCGAGTTCCCGGGGAGCCGGCAGGGTCACCGCGGACAGGGCGCCCGCCTGGAGAGCGCGGGCCAACCCGACGGCCCGTCGTACGGCCGGAGGCGCCTGCATCTCCTCCAGGGAGTCGTCGTCGGCGAAGCGCTCGGCGAAGTCGTCGACCGAGTCGTCGTCGGCGATCGCCAGCGGACGACCGGCGGCGCTGAGCAGCGAGGTGACGGTGTGGTCGTCGCTGTCGGCCGCTATCGCCGCACCGCTCGGCCCGCCTGAGCGCTCCACGAGCAGCGTGACCAGCAGGGCGTAACCCGCCGGGTCGTCGCTCACCTCGCAGACATGCAGCAGACGGCCTGCGTCGTCGACCACAGCGGACGTCAGCGTCGAACCGGCCGAGACCGGTCGGCCAGCCGGATCCGCCGAGGCCAGACCGCAGTACACGCGCACGAGCGCCACGGCGTCGTCCTCCTCCCGGGACACAAGGTTTTCTCTGCCAGAGACTGATGCTCCCTGGTGCGCCTCAGTCGCGCCAGTCCACGACCGCAGAGATCTTTCCGACAATGGTCCGCCAACCCAGACTTGCGGTTTGTGCCCCAATTTTCTTCAGCTTACGTCGACCGAGGAATCCACCGATCCCGCCCTTGACAGAGGCACGCAGCGCCTCGTCCAGGTCGTCGAGGCTGGAACCGCTGGAGAGCATGTCGAGCACGGCGGGCAGGCGCAGCGCGTACGACATGTCGCGAGCGACCTCGCCCGCCTCGATGAGCAGCGTCGCGTCCCACGCGTCGTGGCCGCCCCGGAGGTTCTCCACTACCAGGTCGAGCTCGTACACGTCTTCGTCGAGCGGGGCGATGTCCGCCGGTTCCACCCGTTCGGACAATTCATTCCAGCTGTCCAGCTGGGACAGATCGTTGGGCGCACCGGAACGGACGAAGCTGACCAGGGATTCCGGGGTCTTGAACAGCAGCAGCCGTCCCCGGTGACTCAGGAAGACCGGTACTTCCTCGTCGCCGTCGTCGTCCTCCGCCTTCTCGTCGTCGTCCTCGTCGGCGGTGTCGTCGTCCTTCTTCGAGGCGGTCTTGCCCGAGGCGGTCTTGCCCGAGTCCTCGTCGGTGTCCCGCTTCTCGTCCTCGTCGCTCTCGGCGAACTCACGGGCGACGTCCTCGTCGAGGATGACGACGTCCTCGTCGTCCTCGGTCTCGACGACCTGCCGGCGCGCCAGGAACGGGTCGTCGGCGTCGCGCTCGGCCACGTCGGTGGGGGTCAGGTCACGGGCCGGCCGGTAGGCCCGCAGGGTGAAGCCGGTGCCGGCGGGCAGAGCGACCTCGATCGGGTCGATCCGCAGCTCGTCCCAGAGCGCGCGGGACGCCTGGGCCGACGCGTCGTCCGCCTCCTCGACGTCCGACGACTCGTCGTCGGCCTCCCGCTCGGCGGGGTCCGGCTCGGCGACGGCCTCCGGCTCGGTGGCGTCCGGCTTGGTGGGGCCGGTGGTGTCATCGAGCTCGGGCTCGTCGGCGTCCGGCCGTTGGGGCGACTGGCGGGCCACGGTGACCTCCGTGTGCGTCGGGCTGCCCACTCACCGACTCGATGTCGGTGAGTGACTCTGGGCACATACCCTAGTGGGCTGCTCTGGGTAATCGGTGCCCGCACCCCGATGGCGGCATCGACAACCGGTGCGACGCGCCACCGCCGCCCGCCTGGCCGGTCGGTGCCGGGCGGCCCGGCACCGGCGACGCGTCGCACAGGTCAGGGCCGGTGCCGGCCGGAGAGCGCGAGATAACCGTGCTCGGCAGCCTGCTGCACCACCCACTGGTCGCGGTACCAGCCGTCGGTGTCGACCAGATCCGCGTGCGGTCCCCGCTGGATCACCCGACCGGCGTCGAGCACCAGCACCTCGTCGAGCCCGTCGAGCCCGGTGAGTCGATGCGTGATCAAGAGCACCGAGTGCCCGGCCGGCGTGGCGGCCAGGGTCGAGGCGAGCACCTCGTCGGCGGCGACCGGGTCGAGCCCCTCGGTCGGCTCGTCCAGCACCAGCACCCCGGGTGCGGCGAGCAGCGCGCGGGCCAGCGCCAACCGCTGCCGCTGACCACCGGAGAGCTGCCCGCCCTCCTCGCCGACCACGGTGTCCCAGCCCTCCGGCTGCGCCCGTACCCAATCCGCCAGGCCGGCGGCCTCGGTGGCGGCGGCCAGCGCGTCCTCGTCGGCGTCGGGGCGGCCGAGGAGCAGGTTGTCCCGGACGGTGGCGTGGAAGACGTACGCCTCGGCGAGCAGTCCGCCGACCGCCCTCGGCAGGTCCTCCGGCGGGTACGTCGACACGTCCCGCCCGTCCAGGCTCACCCGACCGGTGTCCGGGCGTACCGCGCCGGTCAGCACGGCGGCGAGGGTGCTCTTGCCGGCCCCGCTCGGGCCCACCACCGCGATCCGGCGGCCCGGCGGCAGGTCGAGGTCGAACCGGTCGAGCGCGGCGGGCACCCCGGCCCGGTAACGGACGGTGACCTCGTCGAACCGGACGCGGGGAACGTCGCCACCGTTCGTAGTCCGCCGACCGGTGGCCTTCCCGGTGGCGTCCGGTCGCGGCGTGGCCGACGCGTCGACCACGCCGGTGTCGCGGCGCGACGGGACCGGTGCGTCGGAGCGGTCGTCGACCGACGTCAGCAGCGGGGCCACCCGGGCGAGTCCGGACCGCAGGCCGGTCCACTGCCGGGCGGCGCCGACCAGCGCGAGGGCGATCTCCACCGCGGCCAGCGTGCCGACCGCCAGCACTCCGATCAGCGCGCCGGACACGTCGGCCCGCAGTGCCACGACCACCACGGCACCGGTGGTCAGCCCGGCCACCAGCACCCCGAGGCCGTCGACGGCGAAGCCGAGCGCGGCGAGCCGCCGCTCCAGCCGGGCGAGTCGACGTGCCCGCCCACCGGCGGCGTCGAGCGCACCGGCGGTGGCGCCGAAGGCGGCCAGGTCGGCCGCGCCGTGGGTCAGGTCGACCGCGTCGGCGGCGAGCGCACCGCGCAGCGGCGCCATCTCGGCGGCGGCCCGCCGGGTCAGCGCGGTGGCCAACAGTGGCAGGCCCACCCCGGCGACCAGCAGGCCGACGGCGAGGGCCAGCGCGGCCGGGGGCGAGACCAGGGCGGTCAGGCCGACGGCCACCAGGCTCACCGTCGCGGCGGCGGCAGCCGGGACGAGTACCCGCAGCAGCAGGTCCTGCACCGCCTCCACGTCGGAGACCAGACGGCTCAGTGCGTCGCCGGTGCGCGGTGGGGCACCCCGTCGGGCGGCGAGGGTGGCGAACACCCGGGCCCGCACGTCGGTGACGAGCCGGAGCACCGCGTCGTGCCCGGCCAGTCGTTCGGTGTAGCGCAGGACACCCCGGCTCACCGCGAGCGCCCGTACCGCGACGATCGCCACGGTGAGTCGGTCCAGTTCCGGCTGACCGGCGGCGGTCATCAACAGCCAGGTGGCGGTGGCCATCAGAGCGAGGGCGGCGAACTCGGTGGCCGCCGCGAGCAGTCCCGCACCGACCAACCGCCGCAGGTACGGCCGGGCCAGCCGGAGTACGGCCGCCTCGGGTGCGGAGCCGACGCGACCGGTCGTGGTGGCCCGGGTGGCGCTCATCGGGCCTCCCCGGCCGTCTGCGGCGTCAGCTCGGTGATGCGGCCGTCCTCGACGCGCAGGATGCGGTCCGCGTCCTCCAGCAGCGCCGGCCGGTGCGCGACCAGCAACGCGGTCCGCCCGGTCACCAGCCGACGGGTGGCCGACAGCACCACCGCCTCGGCGGCGGCGTCCAGGCGCGCGGTCGGTTCGTCGAGCAGCACCACCGGCGCGTCCCGCAGGAAGGCCCGGGCCAGCGCCACCCGCTGCCGCTGACCGCTGGACAGGCCGTGCCCACGTTCGCCGAGCCGGGTGTCCAGCCCGTCGGGCAGGGACTCGACCACCTCGTCCAGCGCCGCGTCGCGCACCGCGCTGTCGACCGCCTCCGGTGCGGCGTCGGAGCTGCCGAGGCGGATGTTGTCGGCCAGCGACGTGGCGAACAGGTGGGCCCGCTGCGGCACCCAGGCCACCTGCCGACGCCACCCGTCGACGTCGGCGTCGGCCAGGTCGACACCGCCGACGGTGACCCGCCCGGAGGTCGGTGCGACGAAACCGAGCAGTAGGCCGAGCAGCGTGCTCTTGCCCGCACCGCTCGGCCCGATGACCGCCACCCGCTCGCCCGGCCGGATGGTCAGGGTGACGTCCCGCAGCGCGGTGGTGCGCTCGTACTCGACGGTCACCGCCTCGAACCGGATCTCGCCGCGCCCGTCCGGCGCCGCACCCGTCCGGTGCGCGGGCGTCGGGGCGGAACCGGAGAGCGTGAGCGCCTCGTCCAGCGCGGTGAGCCCCTCCATGCTGGCGTGGAACCGGCTGCCGGCGGCCCGCAACGGCAGGTACGCCTCCGGGGTGAGCAACAGCACCAGCAGCGCGGTCTGGAGCACCAGCCCGCCGTCGAGCAGGCGGAGACCGACCGGGACCGCGACCAGCGCCACCGACAGGGTGGCCACCAGCTCCAGCACCAGGGCGGAGAGGAAGGCGATGCGCAGGGTCTGCATGGTGGCGACCCGGTGCCCGTCGGCCATCCGCCGCACCGCGTCGGTCTGCGCCCGCGCGCGCCCGAACGCCCGCAGCGTGGGCAGCCCGGCCACCATGTCCAGGAAGTGCCCGCCGAGGCGGGACAGCCGCCGCCACTGCCGTTCGGTGGCGGCCTGGGCCTGCCAGCCGAGCAGCGCTCCGAAAATCGGGATGAGCGGCAGGGTCAACGCGATGATCACCGCCGAACTCCAGTCGGCGAAGAGGACCCGACCGAGCACCGCCACCGGCACCGTGACGCTCAGCACGAGCTGCGGCAGGTAACCTGTGAAGTAGGCGTCGAGCGCGTCCAGCCCACGACCGGCCAGGGTGGCCAACTGTCCGGCCCGCTGACCGGCGACCCAGCCCGGTCCGTGCCGGGCGACCGCGCCCAGCAGGTCGGCCCGCAGCGCCGCCTTCACCGTGGCCGCCGCCCGCGCCGAGACCACGCCCTGCGCCCACACCACCAGCGCGCGAGCCGCGACGGCGACCACCAGACCGGCCAGCGCGACGCGGTCCAGCCGCCCGGTGAACGCGGTCGCCAACAGTGCCGCCAGGGCGGTGGCCTGCGCCACGACCAGCCCGGCGGCGAGCACCCCGAGCAGCGCGAGCAGGGTGAGGTCGCGTCGGGCCGCAGGGACCCGGCGCAGCAGCCGCGGGTCGAAGGGGCGGCGGTTCACCGGTACACCGGTGCCCTACCGTCGGTCCGTCCCCGGAGAATCCGCCAGCACATCGCCTGGCAGCCTAGTAGGGCCGCGACGAGCGCCGACGGGCGCGGAGCCGGTACGCGGGACACCACGTCGGTCGTCAGCTCAGGAACAGCGAGATGGGCAGGGCGGCCACGGTGGTGGCCACGGTCAGCGCGGCGGCACCGATCAGCCGGGCCGGGCGCTCGGCGACCATCAGCCGCTGCACGCGTACGTCCAGGTCCCGGTCGCCCAGACCGAGGGTGCCGGCCGGCGTGATCCGGTTGCCGGCGGCGGCGAACCGCCGCAGCGCACCGGCCAGCGGGGCCTCCGCGTGCAGTTCCCGGGCCTTGTCGTCGGCGCGCATCTCGACCAGCAGCGACACCCGCTCGTGCGCCTCGTGCACCCAGCGCAGCCAGGGCAACGCCCGGCACAGCGCGGTGAACGGCAGCAGCACCAGGTCGTGCCGCTCCTCGGCGTGCGCCCGCTCGTGCGTCAGCACCGCCGCCAACTCGGCCCGGTCGAGCAGACTCAGCGTGCCGGCACTGACCACCACCCGGGGCTTCACCCCCGGCAGGCAGTACGCCGCCGCGCTCGGATGGTCCAGCACCAGCGCCCCCGGCACGGTGGGGTCCCTCCGGGCCACCAGCGCCAGCAGGTCCCGGTGCCGACGCTGCGCGCGTACCGTGCCGTGGATGCTGCGTACCGTCGTGGTCAGCAGCACCGCGCCGATGCCGAGACCGATGCCGACCAGCCCCAGGTGCACCGGGCCGACGCCCACCGGAAGCGTGCTGTGCCACAGGTCGTTCGCGAGCGCCAGCAGCGCGCTGCCGGTGCCCCGGTCATACTCGGCTAGCCCGATCGCGATCGGCAGGCCCATCGCGGACAGCCCGGCGGCCAGGCCGACCGCCTGCCAGCACAGGATCGCGACCCGAGGGGTACGCCACGTCCACGTCGAGCGGCTGAGCACCTGCGCGATCAGCCAGCAGGCCAGCATCGCGGCGGCGAAGTGCACGGTCTGCGCCACGTCGTCGCCCCTACCGCTCCGCGGTCTCGTCGGCCCGACCCGGCCGGGTCGTCCGGTCCCGTCGGGTCGCCTGTTCCGGTGCGGGGGCCTCCACGCGATCGGTCAGCGCCGCGCCGTCACCCGGCGCGTCCGGCGTACCCGAAGCCATCCCGGCCTCGGCGGAGAGCGCGGCCCGCAGCACGTCAGCCTCGGTCCCCGTCACCGACCGGGCGAACCGGACCAGTGCCGCGTCGCGGCTGCCACCCAGGTCCAGGGCGTCGAGCATGATCTGGGCGATGTACGCCTCACGGCTGGCGGCAGCCTGGTACCGCCAGGCCCGGCCTTCCCGCTCGCGCTGCACCATGCCCTTGCCGGCGAGCCGGTCCAGCACCGTCATCACCGTCGTGTAGGCCAACTCGCGCCCGGCCAGCGCATCGGCGACCTCGCGCACCGTCACCCCACCGGACGTGGCGGGAACCGTGTCCCACAGCACGTCCATCACCGCACGCTCAAGATCCCCCAGCCGAGTCACCCCTAAATCCTACCCCCCGTAGTAGACCCCCCAGTGCCCGCACCACCCCACCCCCGCCTCGCCTCAACATCCGCCCACGTCGAGCACCCCTCCCACGCCCACACCCCGCGCCGGCCGCCCGCACCCCGCGCCGGCCGTTCGGCTTACGTGGCTGGCGTCCGGCGTCGGTCGTCCGCGTTCCGCGTCGGCTGTCGGGGCGCGACGCACGAGCGGGCGCGACGTGCGTCAGGCATGCGTCAGGCGTGGCCCAGTCGTGCGCCAGACGTGCGCGAGAACACCCGCCACTCGCCCCGCTGACCCATCACTCAGCGGAAGGCGGCACCCGAAAGCCGCCACCGACCCTCGGACCGCGTCCCCGAGAGGTTTCCGGGGGGAGCCCACCCGCGCAGGGATCAAGCCTGACCGCCCGGAGCGGGTGGGCTGCCCCCCGAAACCCCCCCAGAACTGCAGAGGACAACTCATAACTCCACA